>NZ_JQLW01000010.1 GCF_000744415.1 Ghiorsea bivora | reverse complement strand
AGCTTTCAAACGTTGTGTTTGACCATCTAATTTAGATGCTACTGCATAGCCTGATGCATCGTCTGCCGCGTTGTTTACACGGAAACCAGAAGACAAACGTTCTAGCGATTTGTCCATCGCTTTGCTGTTTGCGTTCAAGTTTTTTAGTGCAGTCATTGCTGCGTTGTTGGTTTGTACTGTTAATGCCATGATTCTCTCCGTAGATTGCTTGTATTTTTTTACCCGTAAACGACCTCATGCCCTGTTACGTTTGCATCTTGCAGTTGGTAAAAGAAGCTTCTTGCCTCTCGTGTGAGATTACCTATCGCTGGTTGTTGTTCCGACTTTAGAAATAAGTTTAACTTTCTTTTTTTGACCGCTTCATGTTGACGCTGCTATAGCGACTGGCTACCTTACCCATAGTTTTTGGATTTACTTTTAGGAGATGAACATAGATGGCAATCATAAATGTAACAGATGATAGTTTTGATAATGATGTATTGAAGGCATCAGGTGTTGTACTTGTCGATTTTTGGGCGCCTTGGTGTGGCCCTTGCAAACAAATTGCACCTTTGTTGGAAGAAGTTGCGGCGGAAATGGGCGATAAAATCACTATTGCTAAAATTGATATTGATGACAACCCTAACACACCAGGTAAATACGGTGTGCGTGGTATTCCTACATTGAGTATCTTTAAAGATGGCAATGTACAAGGAACAAAAGTAGGTGCTGTCAATAAAGGCAAGTTGGTTGATTTTATTAACGAACATCTAGATTAACTTTATATCTAAGGTATAAAAGGTGGCAATATTTCAGTTTTTGCAAAAGGTAGAGTTTAACTCTGCCTTTTTTGCATCCAAATTGCTAAAAATGTATTTGTCTTTAGCTTTCACAAGCCTGCTTTTGGGTTTACTTTGGAAAAACTTTGATTTGCCACCCACAACCCCGCAAGGTTTTGGTATTGCTTTTTATCAACATGTGCTGGGTCACTTGGATGGAAGGGCTTGCCCTGCATACCCTGTATGCTCGGCATATGCTAGAGAAGCCATTCAAACCCATGGGGCTTTGGTAGGCTCTTGGTTGATGATTGATCGATTGATTCATGAAACGGGTGATTTATCTGTGGGCCCTTGGATCAATTGGAAAGGTGAAAAACGATTGTATGATCCGCTCGAGCGAAACGATTTTTGGTTGGAGAACGAACATGAACATTGATTTAGTACAGCAGAACATATTGAAACAAACATTGAAACAAAAACAACATGAGCGTGGTTTTACCTTGCTAGAGATTATGGTGGTGTTGGTGATTATTGGTGTACTTGCTGCCATGGTTGCACCACGATTTATTGAGCGAGCCGATGAAGCGAAAGTTGATGCAACACGAGCACAAATCCAGAACATTGAGCAAGCTATGAAGTTGTATCGCTTGCAACATGGGCGTTACCCTTCTTCTTCTGAAGGTATCCAAGCTTTGGTTTCTCCCGGAAAAAATGGCAAACGTTATTTAGATAGTTTGCCTAAAGATGCATGGGGCAATCCATTTATTTATTTGTCACCTGGGGTGCATGGTGATTTCGATATTTTGTCTTATGGTGCTGATGCCAAAGCAGGCGGTTCAGGTTTTGATGCTGATATTGGCAACTGGGATGCGCAAAAATAGAACTTCTTTCGCCGCATAAACATACGCAAGCAGGGTTCACCCTGCTTGAGATTCTTTTGGTGATTGTGATGATTGCTGTGACTTCAGCCATGGTTGTGCCATCGTTAGATATTTCGGGTGCATCTTTGGAAGATGAATCAGACAGGCTTCAATCCACATTACGTTTTGCCTCTCAAGAAGCGCAACTTTCAGGGCAACCACTGCGCTGGGTAGCAACCAAAACAGGCTGGCATTTTGAGGTTTTACTATCAGATAAACAGCAACAACAAAATCAAGGTTTTGACGCGCTATCGCCCACATTGCCCACAACAGCATATATTGAGCCTAGCTACACATGGGAAATCTATGAAGAACCACCATTACAAACATACCAGTTGCCAGCCCCCCTTATCATTCAAGCCGTTGAACAAGCCATTGAATTTGATTTTGGTGTAGAAGTAAAAAGCAAGGCGCAGGGAAAAGAAAAGGAGCCTATTTTAGGTCAAGTGCTCTTTTTACCCGATGGCACAACATCGCTGAGCGATATTATACTGGCAAGCGAAGATGAAACGGTAAAACCCATCGTATTACGCGTTCGCCCTGGTCCTGCGGGTATTCACCTGAAAAAAGAGGGTGAACGTTAGGTTTTTACGAGTTTAATGAGTGTTTTCAAAGCTTTATCAAAATCATCATTGATGATTTGGTATTGTGCTTCATGGGCATGATCCATTTCGGCTTGTGCAGCGGCAACACGTTGTTCAATCACGCAGGAATCATCTTGTCCTCTATGGGTTAAACGCTCGCGTAAGACATCAATGGATGGTGGTAGAATAAAAATACGTGTGGCAGCAGGGATTTTTTCAGCCACTTGTGCAGCACCTTGCCAGTCAATTTCTAATAATACGTCTTTACCTTGGTTGAGTAGGGATTCGACATCACTTTGACGTGTGCCGTAATAATTGCCATGTACCAAAGCCCATTCAAGGAATGCACCTGCTTCTTTCTGCTTTTCAAATTCAGCAATACTTAAAAAATGATACTCGCGCCCATCTTGTTCGCCAGGTCTTGGGCTGCGCGTGGTGCAAGAAATGGATAAGTTGAGGTTGGGGCAGGCTTCAAGCAATTTGCTGCACAAGCTGGATTTACCAGCACCTGAAGGACCAGAGATGATAAAGAGTTTACCGCTCATGCTGTTCGTCCTGTGAGTTGGTTGTATTTATGTTTGAGCTCGTCTTCACTTTCGACACGGTTGGGGTCTTTGGGGATACAATCCACAGGGCAAATGGCAACACATTGAGGCTCATCATAATGCCCGATACATTCGGTGCATAAGTCTGGGTTGATTTCAAAGATGTCTGTGCCTTCAAAAATGGCATCATTGGGGCATTCAGGCTCACATACAGCGCAGTTGATGCAGTCGTCAGTAATCAATAATGCCAAAGTTTTCTCCCAATCGTGTACATAAAAGCAAAACCCTACAAATAAAGCATTGAATCACAAGGTCATACCTGTTTCACTTGCTCGTAGTAAGCATGTATAAGGATAATGAGATGACGATAAGAACCAAACAGCAAATACTGCTATTTATTCTTTTGCTGGCAGCAGACCAGTGGAGCAAGTGGTGGATTGAGCAACAGCTTCCTTTTTTTCATATGGTGGTGGTTGATGGCTTTTTTAATCTGGTCAGAGCGCATAATTATGGTGTGGCATTTTCCATGTTTGCCGATTGGAATCATGCATGGCGAACCAATTTGTTGCTGGGTGTAACCATAGGTATTGCTGTGGTTGTCAGCGTATGGTGGTGGCGAGAACGGCACAGGGCAGGGCTTGAGTCATGGTTGCTTGTGCTGATATTGGTGGGCGCTGCGGGTAATATCTTGGATAGATTATACCTTGGTTATGTGGTGGACTTTATTGATTGGTATGTTGTTTGGGATGGGAAAGCATACCACTGGCCAGCGTTTAATATTGCAGATGCCTGTATTTCTGTGGCAGTTGTGCTTTTGTTAGTACGCAGCTTTAAAAAACCATAAGTGTTTATGCTTATTGATAAAATTAAGAACAGAGAAAGTGGTATTATACTCTATGGTATCACACCACCAAAGCAAGGTACTTCACCTAAGCATATTCAAGATATTGCCCATAAACAGGTTGAACGTTTGCTTGGTTTGGGTATTGATGGTTTGGTCTTGTATGATATTCAAGATGAGATATCTCGCACATCACAAACACGACCTTTCCCCTTTATGGCGACGCTGGATGCTTTTGATTACAGTCAAAATTACTTGCAGGATTTAAATGTTACACAAATTATTTACCGAGCTGTTGGTAAGTATACGCAAGCGGAATTAAGCCAATTTTTACAAGCTATATCACCACATGAACAACTGACGGTGTTTGTAGGGGCTGCTGCCAAGTCACAAGCTGTGACATTGTCTATGGATGAAGCTTATGCTTTACGGTCATCGCTGCATCCTGATGTGTTATTGGGTGGGGTAACCATCCCCGAACGACACCAAAGCAAAGGTGATGAGCATCTTCGTGTATTTCATAAAATGAAACAGGGCTGTTCATTTTTTGTGTCACAAGGGGTGTATGATGTCAATGCAGCTAAGGATTTTTTATCCGAATACTACTATTATGGTTTGGAACACCATATTCCACTTGTGCCTATTTTATTTACATTAACACCGTGTGGCTCGCCCAAAACATTAGCCTTTATGAAGTGGTTGGGTATTCATGTGCCCAGGTGGTTGGAGAATGAGCTGATTCATGCCGAAGATATTTTGCAAACATCGGTAGATGTTGCAGAGAAAAACTGGCTTGAACTCAAAAGTTTTGCAGATGAAAAAGGTATTCCTATTGGCTGCAATATTGAAAGTGTGGCTATTCGTAAAGTGGAAATTGATGCGTCTATTGCGTTATTAAAGCGTATTCAACAGTCGCTTAAATAAATGCCCAAGCCAGTAAGGTATAACGTGCCAACTTACCTATGCCGACCAACACGATAAACAGGTAGATATGATAACGCAATGCGCCTGCGACCAAGCATAAAGGATCGCCAATGATAGGTAGCCAAGCAAAGAGTAGAGCAGGTGTACCCCATTTCTTGAAATAGTTTTCAGCTTGTTGCTGTTTGGCGAGTGAGATATGAAACCACTTATGGCTGAATTGGAAACCATATTTACCCATGTAGTAGGTGATGATACTTCCCAATACATTGCCAGATGTTGCTATGGTCACAAGTAGGTAAGGGTTGCTGCTGGCATCTTGCAAACGAAAAATGAGCAGTGCCTCTGAACCACCAGGGAAAAGGGTGGAGGAAATTAGCGCTGAGAAAAAAAGTGTCCAGTCAAGTTGCGTAAACCATATCATCTCTGCCTAGTTCAATGCTAAAATGCTGATATTGCAAGTTTTGCTTTCGATGTGGTGGTTTAGGTGCTCTGGATATCAGGTACCAACGCATGATTTATTCAGAGCCTCCTAAACATATTCATAAACTTATTTCGGTGAGACACTGGGTAATGATGGTATCAAATTCTGGGTCTCGAGTTTTGATTTCAACTTCTTCAATATTGGCAAGGTTAGGCAAGTGTTGATGGCTAATATGATCTGCTAGGGTGAGAATTTTTGCATTGATGCAGTTGTTGATGCTGCTGTGGTGCTGTTGTATAAGCTGACAGAATTCATTAGGGAATCCCCATTGTTTTAAGACAATAGCGCCGACCTGTGCATGGTCGATACCGTATGTTTGTTGTTCAGCTTGAATAAGCTCTTCGCCAATAAAGTTGGCAAAACTTTGTTCAAAGTATTGGGGGTCAATACGTATACCTAAGATGGCTCTGCCTATATCGTGAAGTAGCCCGCTTAAAAACAACGCTTCGGCGTTAAGCTGGTTTTTCTTGGGTAGTTGGATGCATATTTTTCGACATGTTTGCCCCACAGCAAAGGCATGTGCCCAAAAACGACGCATGTTTGAAATGCCCGTGGGCAGTGAGAAACCATATAATAAAGACATCGATAAGGCGATGCTGCTGGTTTCGCTTCGCCCTAGCCGAGAAATGGCAAATGATAAGCTGCTGGCAGGTTTGTTCAGTGGATTGTAATAGGATGAGTTTGCAATTTTGACGATAGTGGCGGCAATGATTTGGTCACGCTCTATGGCTTGGGTTAGGTCTTGCAGTGTTGATTCAGGCGTATTGAGTACACTTTGAATATGCAGGAATAAATCAGGCAATGTTGGTAGGTCATCGATACTGTTTAATGTATCGATGGTTGATTGGCGTAAAAGTTTGATTGGGCTCATGGCTGCAATAAAGCAAAAAAAGTGCCATGTTTTGATTTGTTATGATATTGCGGAGTTAAAGTTGTGACGTGTATCATTTTTTAGTCTACACTGCTGATTAGTTTGGTGTTGTAGGTTGAAGTAGGTGACAAGTTATTAAACTATGTTTAACTTTCAGCCAAGATTATTGTTTGTTTTCCCTAAGGAGAAAGTTATGAAAAAAATACACACATTATTGGCGGCCTCTGCTCTGCTTTTTGCTAGCCAAGCCCATGCTGCAAGCATTGTAGGCTTTTCAGGAGCACAAGCTGCATATACTGGTTATACACAAGATTTGGCTGCAGCAGCATGGATGAATCCAAGCAACTCTGCTGAACCTCATTCTTCAGGCATTTTACCGTTTGGTATTCAAGCAGCAGTTGAAGTCGCAGCGCTAAAAATCGACCCTAATGCTGCACAATGGCAAGCTGTAAACTATAACCAGTCAACAATCCCTTTGCCTAGAGTGCGTTTGTCCGCAGGCATCCCGTTTGGTTTGGACGTTGGTTATATGACCTTGTCGTCGAAAGACTTGGGCATTGATCTTAAGGGTTATGAGGTTCGCATGGCATTTGGTAATTACATCCCTGTGCCCATGTTGGAAGCGAATGTGCGGTATCACACAAGCAAACTGACTTTGACCGATTTGGAAGTTAAAAACACAGGTTATGCTCTGATGGTTGGTGCAAACCTACCTATTGTTAAACCTTATATTGAGGTTGGTACAGTAACATCAACATCTTCTGCAACAGGTGCTTTAGCAGCTTTTCAACAGCTTGATGAAACCAATTCTACAATGGCTTTGGGTGCGAAAATTGAATTGGCATTTTTCGTTGTTAATCTAGAAAAATCGACTGTTGGTAGTAAAGATTTAACAACTGTGAAATTAGGCTTTGAATTTTAAGCGAACCTTCATTGTTTTTTGAAGTTTTTAAGCCCACGCAAACTATGTTTAGTTTGGGTGGGCTTTTATTTTTATAGGCGGTAATTTTTTTTGGGTAGTAATATGAATCCTCAGCAGTGGTTGGTAGAGCATGGTGATATATTGTATCGTTTTGCCATGCAACGTGCTCAAAATGAGGATTTAGCGGCAGATTTGGTACAAGATACCTTGTTGGCGGCTTGGAAAAGTAAAGATTCTTTTTCAGGGAATTCCACAGTTCGGACTTGGCTCATTGGAATTTTAAAGCATAAGTGGATTGATTATTTACGCAAAGAAATCAGGCAACGGGATTATGCAACCTTGGCTGAAGGTGACCCCACGGCATGGTTTGACCCCAACAATGGATCGTGGTTAAAAAAACCACAGCAATGGCATGATGACCCAGCGAGTTTATGCCAAGACACACAGTTTTTTCAGGTATTACAAACTTGTGTGCAATATTTGCCAGAAAAGCAACGTTTGGTGTTTGATATGCGGGAGTTGCAAGGTTTGGATTCTGATGAAATTTGTAAGGCGTGTGATGTTTCCGCGACCAATGTACACGTATTGTTGCACCGTGCTCGGCTTGCTCTGCGGCAATGTTTAGAAACACATTGGTTTGGAGGCAAGAAACCATGGTAAATATAAGATGAAACATGCATGTGAAGAGATAAGTCGCTTAGCTTCTGAGAAGTTAGAGCGTAGCTTAAGCTTCATGGAAAGCATTCGCCTGCGCTTGCATTTGCTGATGTGCTCGGCGTGTAGGCATTATGATGCTCATATTACAACCCTACATAAGGTATTGAAGATAAGGCGGAAAAACACTTTAGATACGGTGCGTTTGCCACAGCATAAAAGAAAAAAGATTGAAAAAGCACTTAAAGATTCATCCAGTGATTAAATAAGTTACTTATAAACTGAAACTTTCAGTGATGATTTGTTTGTGAAATGATGATTTAACTTTTAGAGTTACCCCAGCATCATGATAAAGTCATTAAAATATTACTGTTGCAATAAAGGAGTTAAACTTTGACCAGTGATACACAAGTAGGTTTAGCTCCTATTGCTGATGTGCCACGTTTCCCCGTACGTTGGCGCTGGACTATGGTGGTTGGTCTTGCTGTAACCCTTGCTGTCGCAGTATTATCATTGATTGTTTTGGATATGGAACGGGATGCTTGGTTGAATAATCAAGAAACACAAGCAGGTGTGCAAGTGAGCAGGTTGGGTGATGAATTAAAAATACCCATGTTGGCGGGAAGTGCGGCTGAAACAGATTTTGTTATGCGCAACTTTGCGGAAAAAGTGCCTTATGTAACAGCCGTGTTTTTTAAAAGTTCATCATCACAAGTTTGGTCGGTTGGTGAGCTGGGCAATATTGAACAGGTTTTAGCGGATGTTGAGCTTTCGAATGAAACCATACGTTTACCCGTTGATGACTTATGGTTTGCTAAGCAGGTAACCTATGGTGGAACCAATATTGCACTGATTGCGGTGCGTTATTCCGAAGAAGCATGGGATGCCATTGCGAGTCAATTGTTGCAGCGTATGTTGTTGGCTGCATTTTTTGTGATTGTATTGTCAGGTGTATTTGTGTACTGGCTTGCAGGACGTATGAGTAAACCGCTAGAAGATTTGGCTTTGGCTGCGCGGCATGTGGCACATGGTGATTACCATCAACACTTGGAAATTGTAGGTAATGATGAGTTAAGTGATGCCGCTGGGCAGTTTAACAAAATGGTTGAAGAATTGGCGCATAAAGAAGAAATGCGAGCAGTGTTGGGTCGTTATCTTAACCCAGAATTGGTGACCGATGTGTTTGAAAGTCGTGGTCTGGGTAAATTAGAAAACCGCAAACAAGAAGTCACAGTGTTATTCGCCGATATGGTTGAGTTTACAGCATTTTCAGAAACCACAGATACCGAAGAAGTGGTTGAAGTACTTAACCAAAACTTTGAAGTTTTTCACCGTATTATCGATTATTATGGTGGTCATGTGGATAAGTATATTGGTGATGCCGTGATGGCGGTTTTTAATCATCCCAAGCAAGATACTCAGCATGTTCGCAATGCTGTGATGGCTGCAGTTGCTATGACTGAGGCATGCCGAAAATTAGCTGTATTACGCAAAGATGGTAAGGCTGTTTCTTTTCGTGTTGGTTTAAATTGTGGTGATGTTATTGTTGGTAATATTGGTGCTGCAGAACGCTTGGAATATACAGTGATTGGTGATGCTGTGAATGTGGCTTCGCGTATGGGTGGTTTGGGTGAAGGTGGCGAAGTTGTGTTACCATTTTCTACATTTGAGGCAGCAGGAGAAGGTTTTTCTTTCCAAGATATGGGGGAAATTTCTGTCAAAGGTGTGAGTGAACCTTTGCGTTGTGGTGTAGTCAATATTGTGGATGACACTTTGTACCATGATATGTGCATTTCTGTTGCTATGGCATTTGATTCAACGCTACCTACCGATGTAAGAATGATTATTGGAGATATTGAAGAATGAACCAGCGCGTATATATCATGTTGATTGCTGTTTTGCTTTTGTCAGGTTGTGCTGGTAAGGGTGGTTTTAATGATTTTCGCGTATCGGTAGGTTTGATTAGCCCATACAAAGCTGCTGAAGAAGCATTTAAGAAGGGTGAAATGATGGAGGCGAGGCAACGTTTGGTGTCCATCAAAAAAACAGATGAAGACTATGCCAAAGCACGTAGGTTTTTAAATAATAAAGTTGACCCCGCACGTTTAAAACTATTGCGTTATTATGCTAGAAAGGGGAAAAGCGAAGAAGAAGCGGGTCATTGGGCTCAGGCTGAAGAGGCATATAAAACTGCAGCGGGTTTATCACGCAGTCCTAAGGCTTTGTTGCGTTATCAAAAGGCGATGAACATTAAAACACGTCAATTGCGCATGCAAAGCTTGTATAGGCAGCGTTTGCAAGAAGATAATGCTTGGTTGGAGTGGCTAGATAATTATACACCACCGCGTGGTTTATTGGGTGATGATGTTTCATTTGTCTTGGCGCGTGATGATTTGGCTGAGGTATTGGAGTATCGGGTTGATCATGCATTGTGGTTGGCAAACAAACATAAAAAATTGGATTTGCCTGAAATTGCTTGGGTGTATGCAGACTCTTATTTACGATTCAAACCTGATTCTAAAAAAGCAATGGACTTAAAGCAGTCCATGGAAAAGTTGATTCCCAATGGAATAAGCATTGAGAAAACAGATAAGAAGTTGGTATCTAAAAAGCCGAAAAAAGTGTCGCCTATCAAAAAAATACATAAAAAAGTGGCTAAGAAGGATGTGCAGGCTTTGATGAAGGTGGGTAAATGGGCACAAGCCAAACGCGCTGCTTTAAGTTTACGCCGACAAGGTAACCCTGATGCAGATGGTCTGCTTAAAGTGATTGAACAAAAAACATCTGCATTGGCGGCAAGTGCTTATGAGCAGGGTAATATTGCATTCCGTAAAGAACATATTGACCAAGCTGTTTCCTTTTGGGAAAAAGCCGTGCAATGGATGCCTGATGAACAATTATATGTCGACACATTAAGAAGAGGGCGCAAAGTACAAGAGCGTTTGGCTGCATTAAAACGTGAGGAAAGCCCTGCTGAAAAAGAGAGTAAGGTTGAGGAATAAACATGCGTGATTCGATTGTGATGCCACGCCGTAAAACACGGCAGATTATGGTGGGTGATGTGCCCGTGGGTGGTGATGCACCGATTGCTGTGCAATCCATGACCAATACCTTGACCACTGATATTGATGCCACCGTAGCGCAAGTCTTTTCCTTGGAAGAAGCGGGTGCTGATATTGTGCGTATTTCTGTACCTGATGCCGAATCTGCTGCTGCCATGCCTGAAATTTTAGCACAAACCAATCTCCCCATTATCGCTGATATTCACTTTAGCTATAAAATGGCATTGCTTGCGCTTGACGCCGGTGTGCATGGTCTACGCTTAAACCCAGGCAATATTGGAAGCCGTGATAGGGTAGAGCGCGTGGTCAAAGCTGCACAAGAGCGTGGTGTGTCTATTCGTATTGGGGTGAACGCGGGTTCTTTGGAAAAAGAAGTGAATGAAAAGTATGGTGAGCCATGTGCCGATGCCATGGTGGATTCTGCTTTGGGGCATATTCGTATTCTTGAAGATATGAACTTTAACGACATCAAAGTCTCACTTAAAGCCAGTAATATTCCTATGACGGTGGCTGCATATCGCAAGCTTGCAGATAAAGTGGATTATCCGTTTCATTTGGGTATCACCGAGTCAGGTTCATTGTTTGGCGGCACTGTCAAATCCTCGGTAGGTCTTGGTCTTATCTTGGCAGATGGCATTGGCGACACGATTCGTGTGTCACTGGCTGCTGAACCCAAAGAAGAAATTAAAGTAGGCTTTGAAATTCTTAAAAGCCTTGGTTTAAGGCATCGCGGGGTAAACCTCATTGCTTGCCCATCATGTGCGCGGCAGAAGTTTAATGTGATTGAAACTGTACAAGTCTTAGAAGAGCGCTTAGCGCATATTCAAGAGTCTGTGGATGTGGCAGTGATTGGTTGCGTGGTCAATGGACCAGGCGAGGCTAAAGAAGTGGATTTGGGCATCACCGGTGGTTATCCTGTGCATACGTTTTACCATGATGGTGAAAAGTTTGGCAAAGTGCGCTCGAATACGATGATTGATAGTTTGGTTGAAGAAGTAGAGAAACGAGCAGCAGCGATTCGTGCGGAAAAAGAAGCGGGAGCACAAAACAATGCTTAAATATATCATGGTTGCTGTGCTTGCATTTACTTTAGTAGGTTGTACCCAAGAAACACAAAATAAGATTGGTCGTGCAGTGCAAAACTGGACGGGTGTCAATGGTGTGTTGGAAGTATATGCAGGCAATAAATTGGTCAAACGTTTTCTTGAAATCGATAAGTTGACCACAGCCGTATCCACCAATGGTGATACACCGCGTCCATACCGCTTTGGTTATGGTATTTTAGATGAAAACCTAAACATGGTTGCCGATAAACATGAAAAGAAAGTTTATTTCGAGTTTTCTGACTACTCTACGCCTTATATTTTTTATACTTATCCGAAGTGAAGTTAAGAGTCTGTATTAACTTCTCTTGATACTTAAGTTAGTAAAATCTTAATCAGTTCCACTTCAATTGTCGACTCTATATGTTTGTTGTAAAATTTATAAGGTACAAATTGATAATTATTCATAAGACCCTAACCTCTTTTTTTCGAATTGGAGCTCACACAAGTTTAAGGATTTTGAAAAGGGTGATGTCACGTTCCCATATTTTACTTAATTGACGCTTATTTTCTTTGGGATGATATTATCACTGAAGTATTTGAATATGTTGGGGTCAAAGCATCTTTTATTATTTTTCATTATTTTAACGGCTTCTGTATCGCTGATCGACGCCCTATATGACCTGTTTGTTGTTAAAGCATCGAAGTAATCTGCGACTCTTATTATTCGAGCAATTAAAGGGATGTCTTCACCATGTAAACCTTTAGGGTATCCACCACCATCATAGTCTTCATGATGAAATAATATTGCTTCTGTTAGTAATTTGTTTGGTGAAATTGATCGTATAAGTTTTTCACCTAATGTTGTATGGCTTTGAATCATTATATATTCAGCTTCAGTGAGCTTCGTAGACTTGTTTAATATATTCTCATTTATAGCCAGTTTTCCAATATCGTGTAATAGGGCACATGTTTTAACATTTTTAATGTCTATAAGCTGTTTGGGAAACATTTGGTGAGCAATGTTTACAGTAATTTCGGCTACACGTTCGCAGTGACCTTTAGTGTATGGATCACGCAACTCTAGTATATTAGATAAAAGGTCTGCTGCCTGATCAAGAGCTATATTAAGATCAAATATACTTTGTAGGTGCTGCTTTATTTCTTTAGATTGAATGGATATAACTTTTTCTAGGTTGTTGTTGGTATCATGTTTCATAGCAATATCCCCTCATGAGCTTGTGCAGTAATACATCAGGGTTTTATCTGATATTGCATATTAAAGCCGAAACATGAATGCCCCACTCGTCTTTACAAGCCATTTTAATATAAGAAAAAATTATTGCTATGTCAATATCTATGCCGTTTTTGTGCTTTGTTCTTCTTCTACATCTGCAAGTGGCTCAAATAGCGATTGTAGTTCGGCTTCTGTCCACAGGGCGCTGCCTTTGCTGCCGCTGCCGTGAATGCTATCTGCCAAGGCGCGTTTGCGCTCTTGCATCTCTAATATCTTCTCTTCCACTGTGCCTATGGTGGTGAGTTTGTACACGAATACGGGTTTATCTTGTCCGATACGATGTGCACGGTCGGTGGCTTGGTCTTCGGCTGCTGGATTCCACCATGGGTCGAAGTGAATCACTGTGTCTGCGGCGGTTAAATTCAAACCTGTACCACCTGCTTTTAGACTGATGAGGAAGATTGGTACTTCACCATTTTGGAATTGTTCTACAGGGGTGATGCGGTCACGGGTTTGCCCAGTGAGTTTGACATAAGGTAAACCCAATTCATCACATAGGTTTTCAATCAAGCGTAACATTTCGGCAAACTGTGAGAACAGAAGAATTTTGCGACCTTCCTCCACCATTTCAGGCAACATTTCTCTTAGCATATTGGTTTTGGCGGATGGGATACCATCGGTATCCATTTGTTTAACCAAACGTGGGTCGCAACATACTTGGCGCATTTTCATCAAGGCATCAAGTACAATGATTTGGCTTTTCGCCACACCCATAGCCGCTACCGAGTCGCGGACTTTTTTCTGCATGGCAAGACGAACACTTTCATACAAGGCGCGTTGTCCACCTTCAAGCTCAACACTACGCACAATATTACTCTTGGCAGGCAACTCTTTTGCCACATCTTCTTTCATCCGGCGCAACAAGAATGGGCGCACCCGAATATTTAGGGCATCTTGGCGTGATTCGCTGCCATCTTGTTCAATGGGTTTGCGGAACAAATTGCCAAAGTTCTTTTGGTCGTACAAATAACCAGGCATCAAGAAATCAAACTGCGCCCAAAGCTCACCCAAATGATTTTCAATGGGTGTACCCGTCAAACAAATACGATGGCGTGCATTAAATTCGCGCACCAGTTGAGAGGCTTTGGCTCTTGGATTTTTGATATTTTGCGCTTCATCCAAAATCAACATGTGGTAAGGTTCATCAATAAGGAAACCTGCATCACGGGGTAGCAGTGGGTAGGTGGTGAGCACAAGGTCGTATTGTGCTATATTATCAAAATAGCGTGAGCGGTGCGCACCATGCAAGACCAATACTTTCAAATCGGGCGTAAACTTTTGTGCTTCCATGCGCCAGTTGTGCATCAAACTTGTGGGGGCAATGACCAATGCAGGATGTTGCAACCTGCCATCTTCTTTTTCTTTGAGTATACAGGCGAGGGTTTGGATGGTTTTACCCAAACCCATATCATCGGCTAAAATACCGTGTACACCTGTGCGCATCATCATTTGTAACCAATTCAAACCTTCGCGCTGATAATCCCTAAGCTCGGCTTTTAGGCCTTGAGGCGGCTCGATAACCAGAGCTTCTTGGGTGTTGACCAAACTGCCCACAATATCCAACCATTTTTTATCATCTTTGATTTTAACTTTTTCGTGTTTTTCTAAATCTTGTTTGATGGCAAGCATTTGCACGCCTGATACTTCTTTTTCAACTACACCCGTTGTGGCAAAAAGCTCCATCATATGTTTAAGAATACTAAACAACATATTGCCAGGTATGGACAACATACGCCCATCAACCAATGGTAATGGTACATGTTCTACGTCTTTAATGGTGCTGAGCATGGCATCAGATAAACGCTCGGGTTCTTCCTTGATCCATGCGGCAATGGCATCAATTAAATCAATGGACTCACCATTATCTATGGTTGCCGTGAACTCAGCGGTACCCATCAGCCCTTCGCCTGCAACACCAAGGTTAAAGCTAGATGCAGTAAGTAAGTTGTAGCGGAAGCGTTCACCAATTTCGATGCGGAAACCTGCATCTTCTAGGGCGGGCACTGTTTTTGCCATAAAGGTAATCCAGTCGTTATCCACCAAGGTAAAACTTGGTAATACGCCTGCTTTTTTAAGCTTAATTGCCATGGCGCGAGATGTGGCTGTCACCCCATGCGCCATAAGTTGAATCATGGCTTGTTTTTCAAAGTCTAAGTCGCGAATATATTCGATGAGATGACCGTCTTGTTTGCTGCGCACAGGTTCATCAGTGTCGCCAAACTTGGTTTGTTCATCACCATATTCAAACCAAACATCCAAACCATCAAAATATTGACCGTAGATGTTGGAGTGAATGGCAAGCGAATCAAAAACGAGTACCGTGGTTGGTGTGATGCTTTCCTGTTTAAGCTGCAAACGCTCAGGCTGTGGAACAAAACTTGGAAGCTGAGGGAATAATACTTCATCGGTATTGTCGGTAATATCTTGTGGTTTTAAGGGTAAAATACTGAGTAGTTCGCGTGTTTGTTCGGGTGAACAAGGCTGCTCTACTTCACCACACGTATTTTGTGAAATATCGAGGTAGTGGGGTGGTGAAAGCGGCAGTAACATAGCTTCAGGCTCTGTGCGTAGGCTTAATGTTTGTACGCCTTGGGCATCCATATCCCAAAACCATTCCCCATGGCGTTTATCACCCATTGTTAAAGGCGCTCTATCTTTGTCCCACCAATGACAGCGACCTGTCTTAATCACACGCTCTAACATTTCAACACCAGCAATGCCTTCTAAACGAATGGTATCACCTGATGCTGCGAAACTATTGGCAGCATCACGTAAAATACGTTCATCCATCGATAAAATATAACGCGGTACACTGCGGATTAAGATACTTTTGCAGGAATAGGGGGTGGCTTTACCATACTTATCATTTTTGAGTAAACGCACGGACTCAAATTGTAAACGTACGCCTTTTTTTCCATCAGGTTTTAAAATATAAATGAGTCGTTGGCGTACATCGGCAGGATATTCATCGCGGGACTGTACATTCGATGTCGTTTGCCCAACCACACCCAACCAATGGTGGAAAGGTACGGCCTCCTCTTTCTTTTGCCGTTTTTTGCGTGGTAAGTTGGAGTTTTCAGCCATGACAGCATACAAAGCTGCTGCGACATGTTTACAATTAAACTGCACAGGGCATGAGCAATCACCATCAATGTCGTGTTCATCAAAACTGATAGATACTTTATAAGGTTTGGGTTTACTGCCAATGACTTCTGCTGACACCGTTTGGTTTTTGGCATCAAAGTTTAGCTTTTCGACATGCCCATTTTTAAAATATTCACGCCCACGTTTTAAATAAACATCATCAAGGTTGTCTTCTGCCAATGCTTGCGTGATTTCTACTGTCATGGTTGCCCCAATTTTTTATTATGTGCAAATAAAGAGCAGGGCATTCTCATCAAGAACGTACAGGATGCAACAGCTAAAATAATGCTTGCTTTATGTGGTATAAGCTGGTGCCAAATTAAACTGGCTATTTACTTAAAGTAAAAAAAACTATGTTATAAAACAGCTTGTTGATGCACTTCTAGCCAAGAGGCTAAGTTTATGTTTTTACTGGTTAAAACATCACTACGAATGGTATTGTCTATTTGAAGCCTAAGCAGGGAGAAAGAACCGCGTTGTTTTAACGCGTTGGTATTTTGTGTAGCCAAGCTTAATCCGTTATCACTGGCCCTTTGGAACCACATTTCAGCAGTATTTTTATCAGCTTTTATGCCCCGACCTTGGGCATACATATAACCCATAGCATTTTGAGCTGGCGCAAAGTTCTTTTCGGCAGATTTTTTATACCAAAACAAGGATTTTTGATCACTTTGTTGAATGCCAGAGCCTGTACGGTACTGGGTAGCAAGGTTGAACATGGCTTTAATGTTTCCAGAAGAAGCAGCTTTTTGGAACCATTGGACAGCGGTTTTGGGTGAGTATTTTACACCTTGCCCTTCTAAGAATAAACTTGCATACATGTTCTGGGCAGCAGTATCACCTTGTTTAGCAAGTTGGTAAAAATAATCAGCCGCTTTTTTATAATCGCGGTCTATGCCTCTACCATTGTAATACAATACACCCAAATTATAGGAAGCATTGCGGTCACCAAGTTTGGCTGCTTGTTGATACCAATATATGGCTTCTTTTTCACTACGCCCTACGCCTCTGCCCAAATTGTAGAAAAGACCAAGCATCATTTTAGCGCTGGCATTTTCATTATTGGCAGCTTGTTTCCACCAGCGGATAGCCGCATCATCATCTGGGGTAATCATATCATCACGGGCATAAATAAGACCGAGGTTAAATTGGGCTTTTGTATCTTTTTCTGCTGCCTTATTTAACCAAAACACAGCTTCTTTAGTGTTTTTTTGTTGTAAGATAAGGTCAACAGCATAATCATTTTGTGACTCAGTGATGCCACCACGTGCAGCTTGTTCTAACCATGTTTGATAATTAAAGTTTGTTTTAGGTAGACCAAGTTGCCCTTGGTGTAGGGCGACAGCTAAATTGTACATTACTTTGGCTTGTTTGGTTTGATTGCCATGATAAAGCCAGCGCCAAGCTTCATTAACCTTTTGCGGGTTTGTTATATGTTGTTGTTCCATCAAGGCGGCAGCCATGTAACCTGCTTTGACATGACCTTTGCTTGCAGCTTTTTGTAACCAATATAAAGCTTGGTTTGCTTGTGTTTGGACAAGGGTACGACCCAAGTCATATTGGGCATCAACATGGCCTTTGGTGGCTGCTTTACGTAACCATGTTAAAGCCAAACTTTCATCTTGGTCAACGGCTAGCCCTTGTTGATACATCAGCGCAAGCATGTGTTGAGATGGATAGTCACCTTGGTTAGCGAGGTCGTTTACTTCTTGGACAATACTGTTGACAAGGTTATCCGCATCGGGCATATGTTTATTTGCTGCTTGAAGCGCCCAATTTAAAGCTTGTTCTAAATTTTTATCAACACCCGAACCTGAAAAATACAATTTTGCAACTTTAAGCATCGCTTCAGGGTATGCATCTTGGGCTGCTTTTTGATACCATACTGCAGCTTCTTTCATGGATGCCCGTTGTGTGCCACGCCCAAATTCCAAAGCAATTGCATATTCGTATTCAGCTTGTGCCAGACCTTGTTTTGCAGCTTTTAATAACCAACCTGCGGCAGCAGTTTCATCTTTGTCTACACCTTGTCCTGCTTGATACATTTCAGATAGGCGAAGTTGTGCTTTGGCAATACCTTGTTTGGCGGCATTCTCATACCACTTGAAAGCATCTCCAAAACGTTTTTCTTGGTAGGCGAAGTTGCCCAGTTGCATCATGTCTGAATTCGAGGACTTCTGTATATCACCTGATCCCATAAAATAAATGCCTGCACCAGCAAGACTTGCAATGAAGAGTAGTGATAGAAGAACTTTCATAGACTAAGTTTACTCTACCGTGACCGATTTGGCTAGGTTGCGAGGCTGATCCACATCTGTACCTTTAAACCGTGCCACGTTGTAAGCCAAGTATTGTAAAGGAATGGAAGCTAATAATGGTGCGCTAAAAAAGTCTCCCTCTGGAATATGAATGATGGCATCGACATCATTGGGGTATTCCTGTTCGGGTATATCCGTAATCAGAATTACTTTTGCGCCACGGGCTTGGACTTCATGCAAATTGGAGATGACTTTATCCAAGTGGTATTGTCGTAAAGCTAATACAATGACAGGTAGGTTTTCATCAATGAGCGCGATGGGACCATGTTTCATTTCTCCAGCTGGATAACCTTCAGCATGCAAATAAGATATTTCTTTAAGTTTTAATGCACCTTCAAGTGCTAAGGGAAAACAAGGACCGCGACCCAAGAATAGTGCGCCATGTGATTGTGAAAAAAGTGGTGTGAGTTTATCAAATATGGGGGTATTGTTTAATAAAGACTCAACACCCTGACTGGCATCAAACAAATGTTGAATATGTTTGCTGGTATCTTCAGGAGGCATTGAACTGGCATCGGATGCAAGCTTGAGTGAAAATAACGCCAGTGCTAACAGTTGTGCAGTGTATGCTTTGGTTGAAGCGACCCCAATTTCAGGGCCTGCATAAAGTTCGATAACACCATCAGATTCGCGTACCATGGATGATGAAGCTACGTTACAAAATACCAAGGTTTTGTTTTGTGGCGTTTGCCGTTTGAATAAACGCAGTGCCTCTAAAGTATCCGCAGTTTCACCCGATTGGGATAGGCTAATAAACCAAGTATTATCACCAATCACAGGGTCACGGTAACGAAACTCTGATGCGACATCAACTTCTACAGGTATTTTTAAATATCGTTCTAGCCAATACCTAGCAGTAAGGGCAGCGTGATAAGACGTGCCGCAGGCTACCATGATAATACGTGCTGGTAGTGGGTCGTTTTCAATAAATGCAGCTTGCGGGAAATGAATGTTTTGTTTGTCTGGGGCATAAGCATGAAGAATATCAAGAAAAACACGCGGTTGTTCATGGATTTCTTTAAGCATGTAATGGGCATACGGTCCTTTTTCTGTGGCAGCGACCATTTCAGGCATGGGCTCCCATTGAATAGAGGTTTGGCTACCGTCTTCATTGAAGATATGGACATGGTCTAAGTCTGACCAACCCCATTGCCCTTCTTGAAGGTACATGACATGGCTCGCAACAGTACCAACAGCCAATGCATCGGATGCAACAAAAATGCCAGCTTCACCCTTGGCCAATAACAAGGGGCTGCCTCGCCGTGCAAACCAGAGTTTGTTATCTGTTGCCTGAATACCAGCAATGGCAAATGCACCTTCAAGCTGGTTTAAGGTATGATGAAAAGCGACTTCTGGGTTATTGTGTTTTGTAAGTTCTTGTTGCCACAGCCAAGGAATGGTTTCACTGTCGGTGTCGGAGTCAAAGGTTGCGCCAGCAGCAGATAAAGACTCGCGCAATTGTTTGTGGTTTTCAATGATGCCATTGTGAACAATGGCGATGTTTTCTGTTTGGTGTGGGTGTGCATTGCGTACTTCGGGTACACCATGGGTGGCCCACCGGGTATGACCGATGCCAAGGTTTCCTGTGAGTGGTGATTGTTCGAGTAAGTGTTCAAGGTTAATCAGTTTACCTTTGGCTTTGCGGGTATGTAAGTATTGTTTATGTTGGATACAAATGCCTGCACTATCATAACCACGGTATTCCATACTTTTGAGCGATTGCAGCAGAATGTTTTGTATATTGTTAAGCCCTACAGCACCAATAATACCACACATTTATGCATCACCTTTTTTGGGGCGAACCCAATTTTGTACATGCCTTTGTTCAGGGCGTGCTGATAATGTGAGCCCATCTTGTTTGACTTGTCGAGTAATAATGCTGCCTGCGCCAATGGTCGCACCAGAGCCAACTTCTACAGGAGCCACCAGCTTGGTGTCTGAGCCGACAAACACATCATCACCAATGGTTGTTTGATGTTTGTTTGCACCATCATAGTTACAAGTGATGGTTCCTGCGCCGATATTACAGTTCTCACCCATTAATGTATCACCAATATAACTTAAGTGGTTGACCTTACTGCCTTGCCCAATTATAGCTTTTTTGGTTTCGACAAAGTTGCCAATTTTTACTTTATCATCCAGCTGTGTGCCGGGGCGTAAACGGGCAAATGGACCAATCATAGCTTGATCGCCCACACTGGTTTCTTCCAAGTGTGAAAAGGCTTCGATGGTGATATCATCTGCCAGCCAGCTGTTTTGCAAAACAGCATAAGGGCCTACAGTGCACCCATCACCCAAATGGGTGGAGCCAAGCAACTGAGTGCCTGCTTTGATGGTGCAATCAATACCAATATTAACAGATGCTTCAATACGAACAGTATCGGCTTGCTGTATGGTCACACCTTTTTTCTGCCATTCAAAAGTGATACGTTGTTGCATGATATTTTCAGCTTGTGCGAGTTGTACACGATCGTTTACGCCTAACATTTCATTGGCATCATGCATGATAACAGCTTGTACAGTGGCAGATCTTGCCAATGCCAAAGGTAAAATATCAGGTAAATAATACTCTTGTTGTGCATTGTTGTTTTCTACACCATGCAAACATTGAAAGAGCAATGTGCGATTGACGCAAAAAATACCACTGCTGACTTCATGAATTTTGCGTTGTGCATCATTGGCATCTTTTTCTTCAACAATGGCTTGTACTTCATCATTGATGTCACGAATGATTCTACCATAACCCTTGGGCTCATCTACAATGGCAGAGAGCACAGATACACCAGCGCCACTGCTTTGGTGTTGTTTAACTAAAGTTGCCAAGGTTTCAGCTGTAAGTAGGGGGGTGTCACCACAGACGATTAGCACCATATCAGCCGTTGTAGGTACGGATTTGGTTTGTAATACGGCATGCCCTGTGCCCAGCTGCTCTTTTTGTTCTACCCAATGCAGGTTTTCAGGCTCACCGATATGTTTTTTTACTTCTTCTATGCCGTGACCTGCAACAAGACAAACGGATTCCGGTTGCAAGTCTTCAACGGTATGCAAAACATGCGCCAACATGCTTTTACCCAAAACATCATGCAGCACTTTGGGTTTGCTTGAAGCCATGCGTGTGCCTTTGCCTGCGGCAAGAATAATAACTTGTAAACTTGAAAAATGATGCAGCATGTATGCTTCCCCAGTTGCGTTTTTAATACGAATATTGAAAGCTTAGCCTACATTTTCATCAAGTCTAGCCCGTATTTTTTATGAGATTGCGAATATCTGGCAAAGGGCAGGCGATGGCAAGGCATACTTGTAGGCAAGAGACATAGCCGTAGCTATGTGTTGCAGCCGAAAGCATGTTTTGGCGCACATGAACAAGCCAGATGCCGCAAATGACAAGCTGTTACACCTGAATCGACACAAAAACAAGTCAGGTCTTATCAAAAATGCGGGCTAGCTGTGATTTTGAACAGTTGGTGGAATTGTATGCCCTGCAGCTTGCATAGCGATGGCTTCGGGGAAGTTTTGATAATGCTGCCTGACCACTTGAGCCAACTTTTGTTTCACATTTTCATCAATCAAACATGGTGAGCTGTTGGGTAAAACATCAATCAGACCCTGAAGTAGTTTATCCTGTGGCTGTTGCATTTTACGCACCCAAGACTGTAATAAATCGCGGTCAACATAAGCAGGTAATGAACCCATGATGCCCACATCATTTTGGTTGTGTACCAAAAGCCCCGTGGTGGTTCCTCGGTCTAAGGTGAGTACTTGGAAGAAATAAAGGGTATGGTAAGCCAATTGTTTTGCTTTTTCTTCAGGTGTTTCGTGATTTGTGTTTTTTAAGCTGTTTTCAAGAATATTGATATAAGTATCAATGGCTGCTTCGCCCACACTTTGTGCTAAAGCCAAGTCTTTGGTGTTGTCTTCAGAGTTGTATGCTTCCAAATAAAAGTGGGCAATACCACGGTGGCGTTCTAAGACTGGAATATAAAAATAAACATTGCCTTGTTGTACGGCGCTTTCAAACTGTTCAGGGGCAGCCTGCTGCAAAGCGTTGAGGAAAGTTTGTTTGTCTTCAAGCTTATCGTTGGCTGGATTAAGGTCTGCCATCATACGCCAGTAGCCAGAGCCATCTTTCATTTCTGTCCAACTGATATGGATGTGTACCGATGGTGAAGTAGGATTATTGGGGTGAATGATGGTGGAAATGGCTGTGGCAGAACCAAGTTTTTTCTCAGGGTTATCATCATAATGGATTTGGGATACATTCACAGAACCGCGCCCAATCATAGCACCATCAGCCGTTTCATAGCGGATGCCGCCACCGTGTTTACCTTCGTCTCTTAACCACTCTACAGGTTTGAATGTTTGCAAAAGCCCGAGCTTGTCCGATATCTTTTCTAAGCCTTGGACAAAACGTTGTTGTAGGGATGACACTAGGTTTTCGGCTTGTTTCGCTTGTGTAGATGTGGCGTAAGTACGTTTCATAATTGATATAAACTCGCTTGCTATTGATTTTTGTGGATGGCTGAACTATGGTCTCATAAGTGGATGGGTTCAATCACATATTTTCTTTAGTGGTATTTTGGAGGGTTGTATGAAGAAATTGCTATTGCTAACGCTGGGATGTTTTTCCTTATTATTGTCGGCTTGTGGTACAGAAGATGGTGGGCCAGCCACGATTAGTACCGTTGCGCCACCAGCACCAAGTACAGTCATGGAAGCACTGTTTGCGCCTTCAAGTGACCCTGCCGTACCCAGTGTGTTGCCATCACCCAATAATGCTGCATTTGCTGGCACAACGGATGGCACACTCAATATTCCAGTTGTTGATCCTAATGATTTAACGGACCCTATTGTAGCGATTAATACTTTGGATGGCTTTTCAACAGTGGCTTCTTCAACGACTGCATTTGCTGAAGCACTTGATGCGACCACGGTTGCTGCAGCTGTACATGTGTATGATACATCAAGTGGTACGCCTGTAGAGTTGGTCTTTGGGCAAGACTATGTCGCTTTACCGAACCCTAATGATGCAACGGTATTAGTTGTTAAACCTTTGAAACCATTGCGTTCGGCAACCAACTATTTGGTTGTGGTGACCAATGATTTAAAATCAGTGACAGGGAAACCAGCTTCTTCTTCACAAGCGTTTGCACTGATGAAAAGCCCAGTGCCATTGGTCGATGCCAATGGTGTGAGTCAAGTTCCAGGTGTTCCTGATAGTAGTGCCATTGGCTTAGAAGGCTTACGTCAAACCGTGTTGCCAGCCTTGGATACCGCGCAAGCTTATGGGATTACAAAAGATAAGGTTGCTGTAGCTTGGTCATTTAAGACACAAACCATTGGTAAAGTGCTTCAAACCATTCAAGTAGCAAGTGCAACAGACCCTTATGCTTCTGTGGCTACGAACTTTTTGACGGTGCCAGCAATCCCATCGGCAGGTACTGGAGGCTTGGGCGTATTGGACTTTTATAGTTTTGCGCTGTTGGCGCAAGCATCTACGGGGAGCACGGCACTCATTGACGGTTACACTGCTGGCTCATTTGCTAATGTGGCATCCGTGGTTATTGGCGCGGTAAATATGCCATATTATCTGGATGAATATTCTGCTGCGAATCCCTTTGGTCCATTAACAGGACACTTTCAATTGGATGCTAATGGCTTGCCGATTACCAAGTCTGTACAAACAATTCCATTTTTAATGTCTATTCCCAATGCCGCTCCTATTGGTGGTGGTGCTTGGCCAGTTGTCATTTTTCAGCATGGGTTTACCGTTGATAAAAGCGTAATGTTTGGTATTGCAAACACGTTGGCACAAGCAGGTTTTGTTACCATTGCTATTGATGCTGTGATGCACGGAGATAGAACATTTAATGTGGACTATTTAACTGAAGTTTTTGATCCGTATTCTGATAGTTTTGTCACCACTGCAGCTGTTCCCGATGGAACGCCTGATTCAAGTGGTGCGCATTATTTAAACTTGAAATATCTACTTACAACAAGGGACAATGCAAGGCAATCCGTTGCGGATTTGATTCATTTAACACGGCTTATTGAAACACAAACCAACTTGGATTTGGTGAGTAATACAACGGGCTTGCTGGGTGTAGATGGTGTGCCAGATATTAATATGAATAATATCAGTTATGTAGGGCACTCTAATGGGGGCATGCTGGGTATGATGTTGGCTTCAGTCGAGCCTGCAATCAAAACATTTGTTTTGGCTAACCCTGGTGGTGGGTACAGTGATATTTTCCAAAACTCGGTGGAAGTATCTCCCATTGTCAATGCAGGATTGCAAGCCAGTGGCGTAATCATCGGTTCAGCAGACTACTATTCATTTTTGGGTGCGGTGCAGACTGTAGGTGATGATGCTGACCCCATCAATTATGGCATAGTTTATAATGATTGGAAAACAGCGAACAATCAAAATATTTTTATATTAAAAACCACGCCTGACTTCGTGGTGCCGAATAGTGCAACGGATGCCTTGATTTCAGTTTTGGGTTTGCCACAAGTCGGTTTAGCCTTGGCAAACGCACCATTTGCGGGCAGTGGATATGTAAATTATTTATCAGGCTTACACAGTACGTTTTTAACACCGCTAGGTAAACCTGATCCCATAACAACGCAAAAACCACTATCGTATTTGCCAGCAACAACAGAAATGCAAACGGCCACAGCAACATTTTTGGGTAGTGCACAAGTGGGTACACCTCTTGTGACAGTGACAACTACAGATCCATTGATTGTAGAATAAGGAGATAATGATGAAATTAAATCGTATAATAATTGTAAGTGCGGCATCGTTATTGTTATCTTCACAAGCTTTTGCGAGTGGATTCATGATTCCAGAGCAGGGTGCTAAAGCCATGGGTATGGGTAATGCTTTTGGTGCAATCGCTGATGATGCATCGGCCAACTGGTTTAACCCCGCGGGTTTGTCGTTTCAGGACAACAATGCTGCTGTGAGTGGTACAGTTGTGTATCCATTGAATGATTTTGAAGCTGGTGGGCAGAGTTATTCGGCAAAAAAAGGGTTGCATGTGATTCCACAAGTTTATGTGCGTTATGGTGAGGGTAATTCTAAGCTAAGTTATGGTTTGGGTATAAATTCGCCTTTTGGACTATCTGTGAATTGGACAGGCTCTGGTGCTCCTTTTACGCAGCTTGCAGCAGCTGGCAAGGCTGTAACATTCTCTGAAATTCAAGCCATTCATATCAATCCAAATATTGCCTATCAAGTGAATGATCACTTTTCTGTGGCTGCTGGTGTTTCGTATTACAATGCTTTTAAGGTACATTTAAATAGTGATTTGTTGCGTATTGGTGGTTCTGGTGATGGGTTTGGTGGGAATATTGCGTTTTTATATAAAACAAGTGCTTGGAGTGTTGGGGGCAGTTATCGCACCAGTGTGAAAATAGATATTACAGGTACAGCTGTAGGTGGTCCTGATGCAGCGGTATTGGGTTTGGATGGTATTGGTGCGAATGCGAGCACTGCGGTGACATTTCCTGATATCCAGAGTTTATCTGTAGCATATGCTGGTATTCCCAAAGTAGTGTTGAGCGCTCAGCTTGATAGGGTTAACTGGTCTAAGTTTGATAAAATTGAAATCAATTATGCACCTTCTGCATTAAATGCACTTACAGGCCCAACGTCAACTATTCCTGAAGGTTGGAAGGCAACTGTAGCCGTTCGTCTGGGTGCTGAGTGGGCTTATACAGATGATACACGCGCAAGGGTAGGTTATACTTATGACCCTACGCCAACCAACCCCACTGATTTTTCACCTCGTCTTCCAGGTAATGACAGGCAACTTATTACACTGGGTTATGGTAGGGACTTTTCAGACAATTTAACCATGGATTTGGCTTATGCTTATGTTTGGCTTAAAGATAGGACTGCTACTGCTCCTACAGACCCAGCATATTATGGTATATTTAAGTCTACCGTACACCTTCTTTCTGGTGGCGTAACTTATAAGTACTAAACATTTTGTTTTTGAACTGGAAAGGCGTTGTTTCTTATGAAACAGCGCCTTTTTATTGCATTCTTTTCATCATGCTCGCAAACGACTAGCTTGCGCCCAGTTTTGATATTGTAAAAGAATGGAGAGTGTATGCGCTACGATTGGACTGTGGATGAGATTGAGAAGTTATTTGGACTTCCGTTTAATGACTTAATGTTTCAAGCGCAACAAGCACATCGTGCTAACTTTGATGCCAATGAAGTGCAGCTATCCACCTTGCTTTCAATCAAAACAGGTGGTTGCCCTGAAGACTGTAAATATTGTCCGCAATCTTCGCGTTATAATACCGATTTAGATTCAGAGCTTTTGATGAAAAAAGAAGAAGTGATGAAAGCTGCGCGTGCTGCCAAAGAAAAAGGTGCATCGCGTTTTTGTATGGGGGCAGCATGGCGTGAGCCTAAGGGCAGAGCCTTTGAATTGGTGTTGGATATGATTCGCGAAGTCAAAGATATGGACATGGAAGCCTGCGCTACACTGGGTATGTTGGATGCTGAACAAGCAAAAAAACTAAAAGATGCAGGGCTAGATTATTATAACCATAACCTTGATTCTGACCCTGAATTTTATAAAACAATTATCTCAACACGTACTTATGAAGAACGTTTGGACACGCTTAAAAATGTTCGCAGCCAAGGCATGAGCGTGTGTTGTGGTGGTATTGTGGGTATGGGAGAAGCGATTCGTAACCGAGCAGGTATGATTGCCCAACTTGCGCGTATGGAGCCACACCCTGAATCTGTGCCGATTAATATGCTGGTTAAAGTAGAAGGTACACCCATGGCAGATGTGGAAGATTTGGATAATTTTGATTTTATTCGCACCATTGCTGTAGCGCGTATTACCATGCCCTCTTCTCATGTGCGTTTATCTGCAGGTCGTGAAGTGATGTCTGAAGAAATGCAATCATTGTGCTTTCTTGCTGGTGCCAACTCTATTTTTTATGGTGAGAAGTTATTAACCACAGGTAATAACGAAGCAGAGCAGGATAGAGCATTCTTTGCCAAGTTAGGTATTCGCCCTGAAGAGAAAGCTACACCATCATCGCGCCGTATGGTGGATGCAGCAAAAGTTGAAAGTGTACAGGAGACAGCTCATGTCGGATAAACCTTGGGGTGGACGTTTTGAAGCACCAACAGATGCTTTTGTAGAAGCGTTTAATGCTTCCACGCATGTGGATGCAAGAATGTATGCGGAAGATATTGCGGGCTCTCGTGCGCATGCCACTATGCTTACTGCGCAAGGTATTTTAAGTGAAGATGATTTAAAACTTATTCTTGATGGTTTGAATCAAGTGGAACAAGAAATTGAATCAGGTGAACTTGAATTCACCATTGCACTTGAAGATGTGCATATGAACATTGAAAAGCGCTTAACGGATATTATTGGTGATGCAGGTAAACGTTTACACACAGCACGCTCACGCAATGATCAAGTGGGCACTGACACAAGGCTTTATTTAAGAAAACGTACGGATGATTTGATGGTGCGCATCAAACATTTGCAGGGTGTGCTTGTTAAACTTGCGGATGAACATGCTGAGACTGTAATGCCAGGTTTTACGCATCTACAAACCGCACAGCCTGTAACTTTAGGACACCACTTGCTTGCTTATGTTGAGATGTTTAGCCGTGATTATGCACGTTTTTCTGATGCTAGAACACGTATGAATCAGTGTCCGTTAGGCTCTGCAGCACTTGCAGGCACAACATTCCCCATTAACCGTGAACAAACAGCTGAACTATTGGGTTTTGATGCACCATGTGCCAATTCTTTGGATGCAGTATCCGACCGTGATTTTATTATGGAATTATTATCAGCAGCTTCTATTTGTTCCATTCATTTATCACGCTTTTCTGAAGAGTTAATTTTGTGGATGAGTGCGCAATTTGGTTTTATTGATTTACCTGATGCTTTCTGTACAGGTTCATCAATTATGCCGCAAAAGAAAAACCCTGATATGCCTGAATTGGTACGAGGTAAAGCAGGGCGTATAGTGGGCGCATTGATGTCAATTTTGATGACTATGAAATCACTACCATTGGCATACAACAAAGACATGCAGGAAGATAAAGAAGCGATTTTTGATGCTTATGACAACCTTGAAGGTTGCCTAAGAGTATTTGGTGATATGTTGCCAGGTTTAAAAGCAAATATTGCCAATATGCATAAAGCTGCAGGCAGTGGGTTTTCCACAGCAACGGACTTGGCGGATGCATTGGTGCGTGCTGGTGTGCCGTTTCGTGATGCCCATGAAATCGTGGGTAAGTCGGTGGCACATTGTATAAAAGAAAATATTGAGTTGCATGAAATGCCGCATGCCGCATGCCAAGCTATTGATTTACGTTTAACATTGGACATGGTAAAAGCCTTGTCAGTAGAGACATGTGTAGCGGCACGTAACCATACGGGTGGAACTGCCCCTGAACAGGTGCGATTACAATGTGCTAAATGGATCAAACAATTCAACGATTAATGCGTTTCTTGTTGCCGCTATGTTTTTTGCTGTTAACCAGTTGCGGCTTAAAAACAGATTTGATTGTTTATGACGACTCGGCAGCTGAACCTCAGCTTGCCCGTGTTTCATATCAAGTGGTGGGTAAGGTACTGCAACTCCAATTGAATATTGTTGGAGGTAGCGGCATGGTATTATATCAAATTGATAGAACAGAAGTTGAACCTGGTTGTCAATGCATTGGCCATTGGTTGCGTTATTATGAATCATCTCTAAGCAGACAACGTATGGGTTTAAAACGTAATGTTAAACTGCGTAATCCTGATAAGACGTATGCTTTTCGTATACGGGTTAAAGATGAGCTTGGGCGAATGAGTGCATGGTCAAAAGTTTTTAAAGTGAAGGCAATAAATGGTAAGCGTAATGAGCAAAACAATAATAGATAAACATGAACAGCATAGATTAGATCAGTTGGGTGAATATCCATTTGCACGCTTGCGTCAGTTATTACAAGGTTTAATACCAAACCCTGACTTGCCCTTTATTGACGCAGGTGCTGGGGAGCCGCGTTTACCACTGCCAAGTTTTGTTCAGCCCACATTAGATAAACATTTGGCTGGTTTTTCTAAATACCCTACGACTACAGGTAATGATTTTTTAAGAGAAAGCATTGCCGCGTGGTTGCAACGTCGGTTTGGTTTAAAGTCTATTGATGCCAATAGCCAAGTTTTAAGTGCCAATGGGACGCGTGAAGCTTTGTTTGCCGCAGCCCATGCTTTGATTAATCCGAATGCAGACTCTCAACCATGGGTCATGATGCCTAACCCTATGTATCAGATCTATTTGGGTGCTGCGATTACCGCAGGTGGTAAACCTTATTTACAACCATGTAGCAAAGAGACGGGTTTTGCTCCTGATATTGAGGGTATTACTGATGATGTATGGCAGGATACAGCGTTGGTTTATGTGTGCTCACCATCTAACCCTACAGGTTGGGTGGCTGATGAAGTATATTATACCAAGCTGCTGAAACTTGCTGAAAAGTTTGATTTTTATGTATTGGCTGATGAATGTTATTCTGAAATTTATTATGCGGATAAACCTATTGGTTTGTTGGAAGTTGCACAAAACATGGGCAATACGGACTATAAACGTTGTTTGGTGATGAATTCATTATCCAAACGGTCAGCACTACCTGGTTTACGCTCTGGGTTGATTGCTGGTGATGCAGCACTGATTAAACAGTTTTCTAAATTGCGTAGTTATACAGGACCCGGAACACCACTTCCATTGCAGCATGTGGCAGCAGCAGCATGGGCTGATGAAGAACATGTGCAAGACCATCTCAAAGTTTATCGCGATAGTTTGGATGCTTTTTTTGATGTATATGGGGGGACTATACCTGCAGGTTCATTTTTTGTTTGGCTGCCTGTGGCAGATGAAGAAGACTTTGTGAAAAAAGCATATGTAGAGCAGGGCGTGAAGTTGTTACCGGGTAGTTATTTGGGTACGGAAGATCAACAGGGTATCAATGCAGGTTCAGGTTATGTACGTGCAGCACTTGTTGACGGTGTTGGATGCGCGTCTGAGTTAGCAAAACGGTTAAAAGCTTTATTCGGTTAACGCAGTATTAATTCATAGGTCTTATAGAGAAGAATCATAAATGGGTGTTAAGCTTAGCGACTGAGTGGATCAGCATGTCAGCTTGAATACCTGTTTGTTTTACAAAATCGCTATTGTATTTGCCTGTCTGCACCAGAGCAGTTTGTAAACCTGCCTGCTGAGCGCCCAGAATATCTGATTCAATATCATCACCAACCATCAAGGCTTGTGCAGGGTTAACGCCTAGTTGTTGGCAAATATGTAAGAAGAAATCTTGTGATGGTTTACCAAAGACCTTAGCTTGTTTACCCGATGCATATTCGAGGGCTGCAACCCATGTGCCCAAGTCTAGGTGTAAACCATCTTCTTTTTGCCAAAAACGATTTTTATGCAGGGCAAGTAAATCAGCACCTTGCATAAGATGTAAAAATATTTCATGCAATACTTGTGGTGGGTAACCCAAACCGCCAACATCTCCCATCACAATATAATCCGGTTTTGTGTTGCTTTGTTGTACTTGAAGGTCTGTGTGTAAATCATCACGAATATATAAGCGAGCAGTTTTGTTGCCGATATGGTTTTGTACCAGAGATGCCGGCGTGAACAGATGTTGTTCGTCAAGAGGAATACCCAGTTTTTGCAGTTTTTGAGCGACGCTGTGTTTGGCTTGGGTGGTGGTATTGGTTACACCTGCAACTTTAATGCCTGCATCATGCAAGCGTTGTACAGCTTGTGCTGCACCACTGATGACTTGGTTGCCCACATAAAGTACGCCATCTAAATCGAGTAAAACAGCTTGAACCATAAAAGCAGTATACCCCATAAACCTTGTTGTTGTAAAGTGAGCAATAAAAAAGGGTTATGTATAAACCATAACCCTTTTTCCTTAACCTTTTGCCTTGATGTTGCTGTAGAAAATTACTCGCGTAAAAGCTCAGTGATGCCCGTTTTGGAGCGCGTTTTTTCATCCACTGTTTTAACAATCACTGCACAATATAAGTTTGGGCCACCTGATGCACCAGGCATAGAGCCTGAAACAACAACAGAATAAGGCGGAACTTCACCATAAGTGACTTCGCCAGTTGCACGATTCACAATGCGCGTTGATTTTCCGATATATACACCCATAGAAATTACAGAGCCTTCGCGAACAATTACACCTTCAACAATCTCAGAGCGAGCACCAATAAAACAGTTGTCTTCAATAATGGTTGGGGTTGCTTGTAGTGGTTCCAATACGCCACCAATACCAACGCCACCAGATAAGTGTACGTTTTTACCAATTTGTGCGCATGAACCAACAGTTGACCAGGTATCTACCATGGTGCCTTCATCTACATAAGCGCCAATATTGACATAAGATGGCATCAACACCACTTTGGGTGCGATAAATGAACCTTTACGTACCGTTGCATTCGGAACCACACGCATGCCACCTTTGCGGAACATCTCTTCGCCCCAGTTGGCGAATTTTTGCGGTACTTTGTCGTAATAGTTGGTGTCACCACCACGAACAACTTCATTGTCATGCAATTTAAAGAATAAAAGCACCGCTTTTTTCATCCACTCGTTGGTTTTCCATACACCGTTGTCATCGCGCTCGGCTACACGAATGCCGCCATCATCCAAAAGGTCTATGGTACGCACTACGGCTTCGCGTATTTCTGTGGCTACATTGTGCATATCCCATGTGTCACGGGTATCCCATGCTTGTTCGATGACTTTTTGTAAGTGGTTCATAGTCGTGCTCCTTAAGAAAACTTTGTTTAGGTATTTTGAATGTTGCCAAGCCTATGATGTTCACCAATGGGAAGCAAACCCAAGCGTTAAAAGTCCATTATTGCAAGGTTTTGGCAAAATGTTACACTTATATAATTCGTGCCGTTCGTGTCAGCCCCAAAATTTAAAACATTAAGCCTATCATATATTTCTTTGGTATATATAGAGAATCATTTGCCGCATATGTTTGCTAGTGTTTTTCAGGGTGAACAGCGTCAGGCATTGCAACAGGTGCTGTTTCAATACTTAGCTTTGAATCAAGATTTGGTTGTGTTGGGGAATCAAGCATATGTGACGCATGTGCGATCATTTGCAAATAGTGTGGCGTTGTCCGTGAAGGCGGAGGTTTACGTTTATGGCAGAAGTTATGTTACCTTATAAGCAGCTGCGAATGCTATTGGTATTATTGGGTAGTGTTTAAATTGTAAAGAAAATCACAAAATCTATTCGGTAACTCACAGGCTGCGCGGAACGGGTGTAGTGGGGTGGAGGGTAACTGTAGATAGATTGGATGGTGGGGGGTGTTGGTGCAAGCTTTTAATCATATGTTTAAGGCTTTGTATGCCAAACATGATACTTTTAAACTTTATGTGATATATAAACATTGCCAAACCTTTATCACTGACTCATCGCAAGCTTGGGACGGCGTGTATAAATTTGATACCAAATAAATGAAAGTACCCTACAATGCGCGCAATAAAATAAGAATGAAGTTGGGATGAGGTTTGGTGTAAATATGAGTTTGGTAACTGCTTCATGGCATGATAAGTTTATGGCAATTCGAAGCAATAAAGCTTTTGAATTGTCTGTGATTGCGATTATTATTGTGTCAGCCTTGATGATTGGCGCATCCACGTATGATATGGATCCGCGCTGGATGTCTGTTATTTATGTGCTGGATACAGGCATTACCATTTTCTTCTTGGTTGAAATCATTATTCGTATGTTGGCGGAAAAGTACTTTTTCAACTTCTTTAAAAATGCTTGGAATGTATTTGATTTCTTGATTGTGAGCGTAAGTTTATTGCCGATTGATGATAGTGAAATGGTGCTTTTGGCGCGTTTGATTCGGATTTTCCGTGTGCTGCGTTTGGTATCCATTATTCCTGAGCTTAGGGTATTGATTAACTCGTTAATTATTGCCATTCCGCGTATGGGTTATGTACTGGTATTGATGTTTATTATTTTTTATATCTATGCCGCAGTAGGTAGCTTTCTGTTTGAAAAAATCAATGCCACCTTATGGGGAGATATTAGCATTTCTATGCTGACCTTGTTCCGTGTCTCTACCTTTGAGGATTGGACAGATGTGATGTATGAGACCATGAATGTATATGCATGGAGCTGGGTATATTATTTAACCTTTATCTTCCTAACAACCTTTGTTTTTATGAATATGATGATTGGTATCATCCTTGATGTGATGCAAACTGAACATGAAAAAATGAGTCGTGAAACAGGTGAAGGTGAAGCTGGCGAAGTGCATTACATCAAAGAACATACGTCTATGATTGAAAATAGGCTACAGAGAATTGAAACATTGTTAGAAAAAAGTGTTGACTCTCGTGATAAATAGCCAGAAAAAGTGCGGTTTACCTATAAATATTGAGCCTTGTACACAATGTCGCTACGCTGCGGCAGACTGGTATAGGTGGTGAGCATGGAAAGTATTGTGATACAAGGTGGCGTTCCGCTTCAAGGAAGTGTTGAAAGCAGTGGTGCAAAAAATGCAGCATTGCCATTACTTGCAGCAGCTATTCTTGCTGATGGCCCTGTTACTTTTCACCGTATTCCGCATTTGAATGACATTTCGACCATGACCAATTTGTTGGCGTGGCAAGGTGCGGATGTCATTTATGACGACAAAGATTGTTTAACCATTGATACGCGGGAAGCAAATAAACCAGAAGCACCTTATGAAATGGTTAAAACCATGCGTGCATCATCCTTGGTGCTTGGGCCATTGTTGGTGCGTTTTGGTGAGGCTAGAGTGAGCTTGCCTGGTGGCTGTGCGATTGGTGCAAGACCCATTGATTTGCATCTTAAAGCTTTGGAAGTGATGGGTGCAGAAATCAGTGTTGAGCATGGTGATGTGATTGCCAAGGCACCCAATGGTTTGCATGGTGGGCGCATCTTCTTTGATCAAGTCACGGTGACAGGCACTGAAAATATTTTGATGGCTGCGGTGTTAGCCAAGGGTGAAACAGTGTTAGAAAATGCAGCACGTGAGCCTGAAGTGGTCAATCTTGCCGATTCATTGCGCGCTTTGGGTGCTAAGATTGAAGGTGATGGTACGGATACCATTAGGATTCAAGGTGTAGAGCGTATTTCTGGTGGTGATATTTTTACCATTGCTGACAGAATTGAGACAGCAACCTATTTGGCGGCAGGTTTGATTACGGGAGGTGATGTTACCGTAACCAAAACAGACCCTAAATTGTTGGATGCATTTTTAGCGCGGGTGAAAGAAGCAGGGGCTACCGTTGAAGTGGGTGATGATTTTATTCGCTGTGCTGCGCCAGAGCGCTTGCAGGCTGTGAATATTCATACCATGCCACATCCTGGGTTCCCTACTGATTTGCAAGCCCAGTTTATGGCGATGATGTGTGTGGCTGAGGGTACAAGTTTGGTTTCAGAAACAATTTTTGAGAATCGATTTATGCATGTGCAAGAATTGGTGCGTATGGGTGCGGATATTCAGTTGGATGGGCATACGGCAGTGATTAAAGGTGTTAAAAAGCTTTCTGCAGCGCCAGTGATGGCGACAGATTTACGCGCATCGGCATCGTTGGTGCTTGCAGGTGTGGCGGCAGAAGGTGAAACTGTGGTGTCTCGCGTGTATCATATTGACCGTGGTTATGAGCGAATTGAAGAAAAAATGCGTAGTTTGGGTGCCAATATTGAGCGCCACTATATATAAGGGTAAGAACGAATATGTCAGATAAACCAGTGTTAACCATTGCCTTATCCAAAGGGCGAATCTTGGAGCAAACCTTGCCCTTGTTAGAATTTGCTGACTTGATGCCCAAAGAAGATGTGCAAACCACGCGCAAATTGATGGTGGATGGTCCTGAAGATTGGGCAGGTAGCAGAATCCGTTTCCTCATTATTCGGGCGGCTGATGTGTGTACTTATGTGGAGCAGGGTGCTGCAGACCTAGGTATTTCAGGACGTGACTTATTGTTGGAGCACAAACCCCATGTATATGAACCTTTGGATTTGAAGATAGGTAAGTGCCGCCTGTGTGTGTGTGGGCCTAAAAATGCCGTAGAATCGGGTGATTCTTCAGTGATTGGTGGGCGTATTCGTGTGGCGACCAAGTATGACAATATTGCTGAACAATATTATTTGGAACAAGGTGTACATGCTGAAGTGATTCACTTGTATGGCTCGATGGAGCTTGCACCTTTGGTGGGTATGGCAGACCGAATTGTGGATGTTGTGGAAACAGGTAATACGCTCAAGGCGAATGGCTTAGTGGAAGAAACCACATTGTTTGATGTATCTAGCCGTTTGATTGCCAACCCTGCAAGTTTTGTCACCAAGAAAAGACAAGTGCAAGCGGTGATTAACAAGTTGCGTGAAGCTGTGGAAGACAGAGAAAAAGCGTTGGCTAAAAAAGATGTAGAGAGTATGAAGTGATGAAGATTCAACGTATTTATGCAAATAGTGCCGATTATAAAGCGCAATTGGATGCTTTGTTGTCGCGTGAAACCGATACGGGTGCAGATGTGCAAAACCTAGTATCGGATATTTTGTTGGATGTGAAACAACGTGGTGATGTTGCACTATGTGAATATACAGCGAAATTTGATGGTTGGGATTGTACGGCTGAAAACATGGTGATTAGTCGTGAACGCATGAAGCAGGCTTGGTCTGATGTGTCGGATATGGATAGACAGTCGTTGCAATTGGCTGTGGATAGAATCAAAGCTTACCATGAAAAACAAGTACAAACAGATTGGGATTATACCGATGATGCAGGTTTAACTTTGGGTCAGAAAATCACAGCTTTGGATAGTGTGGGTTTGTATGTGCCCGGCGGTAAAGCAGCATATCCATCATCTGTATTGATGAATGCAGTGCCAGCGCATGTGGCTGGTGTTGAAAAGATTGTGATGGTTGTACCCACACCTGCAGGTGAGATGAATGATTTGGTCTTGGCAGCAGCTTATGTGTCTGGTGTGCAACAAGGTTTTGCGGTGGGTGGTGCGCAAGCCGTAGCAGCTTTAGCTTATGGTACGGAAACAATTCCAGCAGTGGATAAAATTGTAGGGCCGGGCAATAAGTTTGTGGCAGCAGCCAAACGTCAGGTGTTTGGTACATGTGGCATTGATATGATTGCAGGGCCTTCAGAAATTGCAGTGGTGGCTGATGGCGGGCATCCAGAATGGTTGGCGGCAGACTTTTTATCCCAAGCAGAGCATGATGAAGCTGCCCAAAGTATTTTTATTACTACAGATGAGGTTTTGGCAGATCAAGTGGAAGCGGCAATTATGCAACATTTGCGTGTGCTTGAGCGCGCGCCTATTGCAAAAGAATCTGTTGAAAACCATGGTGCATTTATTATTGTGAATAGCCTTGATGAAGCAGCTGAAGCTGTAAATATTATTGCGCCTGAGCACTTGGAATTGGCTTTAGAAGACCCAGATGCCATGTTGCCTAAAATTAAACATGCAGGTGCGATTTTCTTGGGTCATTTTGTGCCTGAGGCACTTGGTGATTATATGGCAGGGCCTAATCATGTATTACCTACCAATCGTACAGCACGTTTTTCTAGTCCACTGGGTGTGTATGATTTTCAAAAACGAAGTAGTGTAATTCGTTCAACACCGCAAGGTGTGGCTGCAATTGGTGCTGAAGCAGCACACTTGGCACACCGTGAGGGTTTGCAATGTCATGCTTTGACGTTAGAGCTAAGGTTACAGGATAAAGGGGAATAGATATGGCTCGTAGTGCAAGTATTGAAAGAAATACGAAAGAAACTCAGATTAAACTGTCAATTAACTTGGATGGCACCGGAGTATGTGAACTGGATACACCTATCCCTTTCTTAAACCACATGTTGGAGCAGATTTCACGCCATGGTTTGATAGATATGCGTATTGATGCCAAAGGTGACATTGATATTGATGACCATCATACGGTGGAAGATATTGGTATTTGCCTTGGTGAAGTGCTGCGTGATGCTATTGGTGATAAAAAGGGTATTGTACGTTATGGGCATGCTTATGTGCCATTGGATGAGTCGTTGTCACGTGTGGTTCTTGATTTGTCAGGTCGGCCTGATTTGGAATACCATGTGAATTTTCCTAAAGAAATGATTGGAAGTTTTGATGTGGACTTGTTTAAAGAATTTTTTCAAGCTGTAGTGAATCATTCGCGTATGAGTTTACACATCGACAACCTAAGAGGTATCAATAACCATCATATTGCAGAGACCGTATTTAAAGCATTTGGTCGTGCTTTGCGTATGGCGGTTGAGGCTGATCCACGCCAAAGTGGTATTCCGAGTACCAAAGGTACGCTATAACTCATGATTGGTTTGGTTGATTATGGCATGGGTAACCTGCATTCGGTTGCCAAGGCCTTGGAAAAAGCGGGTGCTAAAGTCGAGCTGGTGCAGAATGCTGCGGCAATTGCTGATTATGAGCGTATTGTATTGCCAGGTGTGGGTGCGTTTCGTGATTGTATGCATACCCTTAAAGCAACGGGTATGGCGGATGCGATTGTAGAAACCGTCAACAAGGGCACACCCTTTTTGGGTATATGTTTAGGCATGCAAGTGTTGATGACACGTTCGTATGAGTTTGGTGTGCATGCTGGGTTAAATTTGATTGAGGGTGAAGTAAAGGCTTTTCCTGAAGATCATGTAGCACGGGGTTTTAAAATACCACATATGGGTTGGAATGATGTGGTGTTACCGCAAGGTAAACCGCACCCCGTGTTTCAAGGAATTAAAAAGGGTGATCAGGTATATTATGTTCATTCTTATTATTGTGCACCGCGTAATCCAGGGCATTTGTTGGCGGCATGTTCCTATGGCGACTTTCCTTTTGCCGCTGTAATTGGTAGAGATAACGTGTTGGGTATGCAGTTCCACCCTGAGAAAAGCCAAAAAGTTGGTATGCAACTATTGGAAGGTTTTATCAACTGGAAACCATAAATAGCGTAAGATGCGAAAAAAAATCTTGCTGCTAGTGTTCGTGAAAAGAAAATCAGTAATACAATATGTTCAAAGGGGACTCCATGGGTATTCTTGAAGGAAAGAAAGGCTTAATTTTAGGTTTGGCCAATAATAAATCTATTGCTTGGGGTGTAGCGCAAGCTTGCCATAAACAAGGTGCAGAGCTTGGTTTCAACTACCTTGGTGAACAATTGGAAAAACGTGTTCGCCCATTGGCAGAACAAGTTGGTGCGACCTTGATTGAGTCTATGGATGTAGGTGAAGATGCTGAAATGGATGCATTTTTTGCTAAGGTTGAAGAAAAATGGGGAAAAATGGATTTTTTGATCCACTCCATTGCTTTTGCCAATAAAGATGCACTACGTAATCCTTTTTCACAGGCTAGTCGCCAAGATTTCCAATTGGCATTGGACATTTCAGCTTATTCATTTATTGCATGTGCGCAACGTGCAGCAGGTATTATGAATGATGGTGGTAGCATGGTGACCATGACCTACTTGGGTGCAGAACGTGCTATTCCGGGGTATGGCATGATGGGTGTGGCTAAAGCTGCGCTTGAAGCATCAACACGTTATTTGGCAGATGATTTGGGGCATAGTCGTGGTATTCGGGTGAATGCGGTATCAGCTGGCCCTATTCGTACATTGGCTGCATCAGCTGTGGGTGATTTTAAACAGTTGATGGCAAAAAGCGCGCGAGGCTCCATGTTGGGGCGCAATGTAAGCCAAGAGGAAGTCGGTAATACGACTGCATATTTGGTATCCGATTTAGCATCAGGTGTTTCGGGTGAAGTGCATTATGTGGATGCGGGGTTCCATGTCGGTGCAGGCGACCCAGGCGAATAATGCTTAACTTACCTATCTACTATTCACTAGCAGCGTTGGAAACGCGCACTTACAGTAGTAAGCTTGCTTGTTCCGCCTCGCTAGGGAATACTATCTAGGCAAGATAATTCATTATTTATGATGATTTATGAGTGAAAGATTAGGGATAACAAATGTCAGGTTCTAGTATTGGTCAAATATTTCGTGTCAGCACGGCAGGTGAATCGCATGGCAAGGCATTGGTTGCGATTGTTGAGGGCTGTCCTGCGGGCGTAGCATTAACGGAAGCGGATATTCAACCTGATTTGGATAAACGTAAACCTGGGCAATCCAAATATACAACACAACGCCGTGAAGCCGATGAAGTTGAAATTCTATCGGGTGTATTTGAAGGTAAAACCACGGGTTGCCCAATTGCATTGTTGATTCGTAATACAGACCAACGCAGCAAAGACTATTCCGACATTAAAGATAAGTTTCGCCCAGGTCATGCTGATTTCACATACCATGAAAAGTATGGTGTTAGGGATTATCGTGGTGGTGGTCGTTCATCAGCGCGTGAAACAGCCATGCGTGTGGCTGCGGGTGCTGTTGCGCGTAAGTTTTTAGCCAGTTTTGGTGTGTCTATTCGTGGCTGGGTGGATCAAATTGGTCCGATTAAGATAGATGCTGACAACTTTTCCTTTGATGAAATTTATAACAACCCCTTTTTCTCACCTGATGCCAATGCAGCAGCAGAGATGGCAGCATTTATGGATAAACTTCGTAAAACAGGAGACTCTATTGGTGCTTCGGTCACGGTTGAAGCGCAAGGAGTACCCGCAGGTTTGGGTGAACCCGTGTTTGACCGCATTGATGCGGATTTAGCTAAGGCTATGATGAGTATTCAGGCGGTAAAAGCCGTAGAAGTGGGTGATGGTTTTGCCTGTGTAGAAGCGCGTGGCTCCGCGTTTGGCGATGCTATTCGCAAGGATGGTTTCCAAAGTAATCATGCAGGTGGCGTATTGGGTGGTATTACGAACGGGGATACGATTCATGTACGTATGGGTTTAAAACCAACATCATCGATTCTGAAACCGCGCCCAACGATAGATATTCATGGCAATGAAACTGAAATTGTCACCAAAGGTCGCCACGACCCATGTGTAGGTATTCGCGCCGTACCTATTGCTGAAGCTATGCTTGCTTTAACACTTGCCGACCATCTGCTTCGACAGCGTGCGAGTCGGTTGTAGTATTGTTTTTTCAACCTCATTGGGTTCACCATGAATAATCCAGAGAAGTGTTTAATTTGTGATACTGCAGATCCCACTTTATTTTTTGCAAAAGCAAGACTTTCAGGTGCTGAAGTTTATGACCTACGAACTTGTCCAACTTGCCAAGCCTCTTTTTTTTCGCCTATACCATCGTCAGATGCTTTGGCAGAACATTACTCTAAAGACTATACCTTTTATAAGGGTGACAACTTTAAGGCGCAGGGCAAAGGTTCAGCCTTTGCTAGAAAATATCTTGTACCACGTTTAAACCAAGGAAAGTTGTTGGATATTGGCTGTGCCAGTGGTGATTTCTTAGCAGGTGTACAGCAAGGATCTCAATGGCAGGTGTATGGTACAGACATAAACCCTGAGGTTGTTGCATCGGTTCAAAGCAAGCTGGGTTTGGATGTTAGGGCTGGTGAAATCGAAGATGTGGGTTTTGATGCAGGATTTTTTGATGCGGTGCGTGTGCAAGATATTCTTGAGCATGTGCCACAACCGCTTACATTTCTAAAAGAGTGTAGGCGTATTCTTGATGATAGTGGAATATTCTACTTGTCTGTGCCAAATGGTTTGGCAGATGCACAAAACCTAATTGACTACTATACCCAATACGAGTCGCCTGCATTCAGTGGTGCTGGGCATATATACTTTTTTTCTATGGATAGTTTAACATTGTTGTTTGATCAAGCGGGATTTCGTATTGAGAAAACATACAGTTATAACTTTAAAAAAGGTTTGCGTAGTTTATCAAAACTTCCCAAAAGTAAACACTGGAAACGTGACTTAACACCACCTGTAGTTCAGCAAAGTAAGAAGCCACATGCAGAAGTGCAAATGCATAACCAAAAACAACGGTCTGCCGCATATTATGATTTTCAGTTTATGAAAGATGAGTTGTTTAAGCTTCCAGGGATCCATCATTATGCACAAGATTTTTCCTTTGTTCTAAAACCCAAGTAATACGGTCGGTTCATGACAGGTCTTGATAGCATTGACTTTCGTCAGGGATTGCCTATGCTGCCGCACGCTGCAATGTGCAGTGAAACTAAAATAACCTTGCTCTGAACGCGCCTAAAAATGTTTCAGAGCAACGATTATCGAAGGATAATCATGCCAAGAGGAGCGCTATGTATTACGAAACAGTGTTTATCGTAAACCCTGATGTATCTCAGGAAAATACCGAAGTTCTTACCAATGAATTGGTTGAGAAAATCGAAAAAGCAGGAGCCCGTATCGTGAAACGCGAATACTGGGGTGTTCGTTCACTTGCTTATTCTATCCAAAAACGTAACCGTGGTCATTACGCATTGCTTGTTACCGATGGCGCAGCAGAAGTTGCTAAGCTTATCGATGAGTCTTTGCGTTTGGATGAACGTATTCTACGTTTTTTAACCACAAGTATTACAGAACTATCTGATGAACCATCGCCATTGTTGCGTCGTCGTTCAACTGCTGTTACAGAAGAGCCAAAAGCTGAAACAGAAACAAAAGCTGAAGAAACGACTGATGCAGCGAAAGTTGAACCTAAAGCAGAAGAAAAAGCTGCTAAGGAAGAAAGTGGAGAAGCTACAGCTTAATACAGCCCAACTTCGTGGTGTCGTTGATGATATCCATGACCGTTGGATGCCAGATGGAAGTCTTGCTGTTGTTGCTTCTTTGATTATACACAGACCACACTTGGGGCAGAAAAGAGCCACCATGTTGGATGAACAACCTATGCCATTGCGTGCAGAAGGTGAATTGGCTGAAAAGTTAATCAAGTTCAAAGGTGAGTATGTGCATGTCGAAGGCGAGTTGCGCCGTCGTTATTATAGTCGTGATGGGCAACAACGATGGGGGCAGGTAGAAGTTTGGCTGAGCCGTATAGATTTATTAGATAAGAATAATTTAGGAGAATAGAATGAGTGAAGAAAAAACAGTAAAAACTGAATCGACTGCACCTGCTGCTGACGCGCGTCCTACACGCCCAGCACGCACTGAAGGTGGTCGCCCTGAGCGCCCACAGCGTCGTGGTCCTGGTGGACGTGGTGGTAAATTCCAACGTCGTCGTAAGTTCTGCAAGTTTTGTGCAGATAAAACATTAACAATTGATCATAAAGATCCTGCACTGTTGGGACAATTTGTTTCAGAGCGTTATAAAATTATCCCTTCGCGTGTGACAAGCACTTGTGCAAAACATCAACGTCAATTGACTACTGCGATTAAACGCGCACGTGTTTTGGCATTATTGTCGTTCACACCTTTGCATCACGATTGATTGATTTGTTCACCATAAGGCAAGCCTTAACATGAACCAAGGCACTGAACAGAAACCTGTAGCTTTACCCAAGTTGGCAGATTTCTTTCTGACCAATCGTGTGCCTTGTGCGGCGATGGTTGTAGTGATGTTAACAGCAGCTTATGGGTTTAGTGTGTTGTTTGGAAACCTTCCTATCATTGGCTTTTTGATGCTGATGGTGGGCATGTTGTTGCACTTGGCAGTGCCTAGCGTGTTTGCTTTGATCTTGTTTGGTGGCGGGCTGTTTTACAGTTTGCAAGTTGGAGCTATTGCATCTGCATTGATATTGTTTTTGTCATCAGGAAATATGTATGTGACATTACTTTTTTTTGTGGTGTTTGCCGTAACACCAGCTTTAACCGCAAAAACCATGCAGCGTGAAGGTTTGGGTCAGGCAGCGTGGGTATTGGCTATTGTTTTATTTACAGTGGTGATACTCACTTTAATGATTGCCATGGACACAACTGGAATTCAGGCTTTTGTCTCTGAGCTCTTTAAACCCATGTTTGATGACATGATGAAGAGTGCTCCAGTGTCTGAAACGCAAGCTTTGGACGCGATTCGTCAGTTGCAAAGCTGGGTGGTCAAAATCTTCCCGGGTTTGCTGGTGTTTAGCCTATGGTTTGTGTGGTGGGGCAATATTGTTTATGCACGTAAAACGGCGAAACGGTATGGCTTTTACCAAGGCAATGAAAACGGCATGTTAGACTTTGCTTTGCCTACATTGTTGATTTATGTGTGGATTGCATTTGCAGCAATGGCATGGCTGGCAACAGGTGATTTGCAATATATAGCCATGAATGGTTTGCTGGTATTGTCAGGTTTGGTTGCTGTACAAGGTGTCATGGTTGCGCATGCTTGGTTTGAGAGCCGTAACATGGTGAACACAATTATAGTGATGTATGTGATGTTATTTTTTTGGTCTGCTGTGATAATATTATTTATTGTGGTTGGGCTACTTGATTTTTGGTTTAATTTTCGTCGAAATATGGTTTCGACAACAGGAGAAAAATGATGGATTTGATTCTTTTGGAACGTGTAGAAGGACTCGGAAACGTTGGTGATGAAGTAAAAGTACGTGATGGTTATGGTCGCAACTTTTTATTGCCACAAAACAAAGCGGTTGTTGCAAATGCTAGTAATGTAAAAGTATTTGAGCGTCGTCGTAAAGTATTGGAAGATAAACAAGCAGAAGTTCTAGCTGCTGCAAAAGCTGAAGCTGAAAAACTATCTGCTTTGGACTTGGTTGTTATTCGAGCAACTTCTGATGGCAAACATTTGTATGGTTCTATTGGTGCTACTGAATTAGCAGCAATGATTAATGAACAAGGTTTTGATGTTGCCCGCCGTGACATTTTGTTGGATGCGCCAATTAAAGAAGTAGGCGAACATGAATTCCGTGTGCGCTTGCATCCAGATGTGGTTGCAGAACTTAAAGTTAACATTGAAGCTGAAGTATAATTGATTGATGAAGGCAATACCCCGACACGTGAGCTAGGCTTGCGTGAACGGGTTCCCCCTCATGCGCGGGATGCTGAGTGTGCCGTGCTGGGTGGAATTATGCTTGATCCAGAGGCCTTAGAGCGTTTGGAGGGTATTTTATCGCCTGATCATTTTTATATTGCAGCCAATGGTAAAATATTTGCTGCGATTGATGCTTTATCCGCTGAAAATCACCCTGTTGATGCTTTAACAGTTAAAGACTATTTGGAGCGCTCTGGACAGCTGGATGAATGCGGTGGAGAAGTGTATCTTGGTGATTTGATTTCACTGATTCCGACTTCGGCAAATGTTAGGCATTATGCTGAAATTGTGCGAGAGCGTGCAATTTTACGTCGTTTGTTACAAGTTTGTTCAAAAATATCGCAAGAAGTATATGAAAGCCCAATGAAACCTGTGGCAGAGCACTTGGATATTTCTGAATCACAGATTTTGGCCGTATCGGAAAGTTTTAGCCAAGATAAGAAAAACTTTTTTTCCTTAAAAGAGCTGATTCAAGAAGGTTATAAAGAACTACAAAAACGTTATGAAGATCAGCGAAAAATCACGGGGGTATCCACGGGTTTTATTGATTTGGATGAAAGTACGGCTGGTTTGCAGCGTGGCGACCTGATTATTATTGCAGGGCGACCCAGTATGGGTAAAACGGCATTTGTGATGAACTTGGCACAAAATGCTGCCATTCGTGATGAAGGTAATGCAAATGTTGTGGCAGTGTTTTCATTGGAGATGTCAGCGCAACAAATTTCCATGCGTTTATTGGCTGCAGAATCCCAAGTGGATATGTCAAAAATGCGTACAGGTAGTTTTGTACCTGATGATTGGCGCAAACTTGCAGCAGGTACGGCGAAACTTTCTGATGCCGCCATTTTTGTTGATGATACACCTGCGATTACAGTGCATGACCTTAGAGCCAAGTGTAGGCGTTTAAAGCGCGATAATGGTCGCCTTGATATGGTGTTAATTGATTACCTACAATTGATGACAGGTACAGCAGCAGAACGTAAAGACTTGGAAATCAGTGAAATGACCCGTTCCCTCAAAGGTTTGGCGAAAGAATTGGATGTGCCTATTTTGGTGTTATCACAGTTGAACCGTTCATTAGAATCACGTTCCGATAAACGCCCAATGATGTCCGATTTGCGGGAATCTGGTGCGATTGAGCAAGATGCCGATGTGATTATGTTTATTTATCGTGATGAAGTTTATAATAAAAAACCTGAGAATGAAGGTAAAGCAGAGATTATCATTGCCAAACAAAGGAATGGCCCGACTGGAACAGTACATCTTGCATTTAGAAAAGAATTTACGCGTTTTGAAAATTTAGCCAAAGGTTTTGACTAAGCTTCTGATATAAAAGTGGGATTATTCTTTTAAATCAATAAAACCCAGATGGGTGGCTTCAAAGACGGCTTCGGAGCGAGAGCTGACAGCAAGTTTTCGGTAAATGTTGCGAATATGGGCGCGCACAGTATTGGTTGATAAAGAAAAAGATGCTGCTATTTCATCGTAACTATAACCCTTGGCAATAAACCGTAAAACCTCATTTTCCCTTGATGTCAGAGGGTTTATGGCTTGTGGTATATGTTGTTCATCTTGTTTTTTGAAGCGTTTGATGAGGTGGCGTGCGATTTCTGGGCTAATGGCCGATTCACCGCGCAAGGTGCTCATCACGGCATCACCAAGTTCTTCAAAGGCCTGTTTTTTTAGCAAATAACTGCTTGCACCAGCTTCTAAGGCGCTTACAACACTTTCTTCATCATCAAACATGGTAACAACCAGTATTTCAATCTCTGGGTAGAGTTGCTTGGCTTGAGCGATCACTTTGACACCATGCCCATCGGGCAAACCTAAGTCTGCAATAAGAATGTCAGGTTGGTGTTCTTTTAAGACAATTATAGCTTCTTCACAGCTACCTACTGCCGCAGAAAGCCTTAATTCAGGATGAATTTTGATGGCTTTGCCTAAGAGATGACGTGTTGCTTTTTCATCCTCAAGCAGTAAGGCGTGATAAAGCTTCATGCGATTTATTTGCTGTCAGTTTTAGCACTAAATTCAGGGTCAAATGTTTTGTTGAGGTGAGTTATAATATCATTGGATTCGTATAACCATGTTGTTTGCCCAGCCTCATCAATACGTAAACAAGGTACTTTAATTTGCCCACCTTCTTTTTCAAGCGTGGTGCGATGTTCGCCACCTCGTACTTGCGCATCCCGGTATTCCAAAGGGATATTTAAACGGTGAACAGTACGCCGTGTTTTTATACAAAAAGGGCAAGCGAAAAATTGATATATGGACATGTTTTCAGCGATGGCATCCATACGTTGTTGTTCTTCAGGGCTACGTTTGATTTTACGAGGTTTGGTCAACCAGCTCACAAAAGCCATCAAACCACCCACACCTTCACGAAATATTTTAAGTAAAATCTTTTTAAGCATGTGCTAAAGCCCCAATTGGTATCGTAAATATTGAAAATGAGATGCGATGCTAGCAGTTTGCATTTGAATTTCACGACTTTTTAATGCTGTATGTGCAATATTGACAATATTAGTGCAAAATGTAGCTTGTTTTGCATTAAGTTGCGCGTTGGTTGTTGACGCTATTGCTTCGTGTACAAGATAAGGAGATGATGATGACTTCAGAGCATGATATTTCATGTTATTCACCAGGGCTTGCAGGCATTCCCGTTGCAGAATCTGCAGTATCAACGATTGATGGGCAGCAAGGTGTGCTTGCATATCGAGGTATTGATATTGAAGAGTTGGCTGAGAAGTCTTCGTATGAAGAAACATCCTTTTTATTGATTTATGGTCGTTTACCTACAGCTGAAGAGCTGGCTAAGTTTGACGAGGACTTACGTCATCATCGCCGTATTAAGTTTCGTATTCGTGATATGATGAAATGTTTTCCCGAGTCGGCTCACCCTATGGATGCGCTGCAAGCATGTGTGGCGGTATTGGGCATGTATTACCCCATTGAAAAAGGTTTGAATCAACAGCTGGGTGAAGATGAGATTCGTGAAGTTTACCTACGCCTGATTGCAAAACTACCAACGATTGTAGCTGCGCATGCACGTATGCGGAAAGGTGATGACCCAATCCAACCGCGTGATGATTTATCACACGCAGCCAACTTTCTTTATATGTTAACTGGAGAAGAGCCTAGCCCATTGGCAGAGCGTATTATGGATGTAGCACTAATTGTCCATGCAGAACATACGATGAATGCCAGTACATTTTCGACCATGGTGGTGGCATCATCCCAAGCAGACCCTTATTCATCCATTAGTGCGGCTGTAGGTTCATTATCTGGCGCATTGCATGGCGGAGCGAATGAAGATGTATTACATATGTTAGATGAGATAGGCTCGTTAGAAAATGCAGAGAAGTATTTACAAGACAAACTTGCCAATAAGAAGAAAATTGCTGGTTTAGGACATAGAATTTATAAAACTAAAGACCCTAGAGCAACCTTATTACAAAAGTTATATGGTGAGTTGGCAAAAGAAGTAGGCGAAGATCCGACTTATGAAATTGCTCGTTATATAGAGCAGTTCTCAAAAGATACTTTGGGTAAAAAAGGCGTGTGTCCTAATGTGGACTTTTATTCAGGTATTGTGTATCGCAAGCTTGGTATTGAAACAGACTTGTTTACACCTATTTTTGCTGTGTCGCGTGTAGCAGGTTGGTTGGCGCATTGGCGTGAACAATTGGCTGATGGTAGAATTTATAGACCTATGCAGATTTATACGGGAAAAACCAGTCAGAGTTACATTCCTATGGAAGATAGAACGTAAGTTATTTTTTAAACGCTTTAAAAGATTTGATGTTCTCAGCTATATTATAAAATATATTTTTCCATTGATGATAAAGGATAAATATCCATCATTGACTATTAGTTTTCAAGACGTTCTGAACAAGTCTGGATGCAATAGATTGTGATTCAGAGTCTTTAAAATTACCAAAAGTAGGCGATCGTAGGCGAGGTGTGCGTTGATGGAATAGTCCTGACTATTGCTCAACGTACAATGCAGCGTTTGGATGTACTGGACGCAAGATACAAATTCAAGGCTTATTCAGGATTTTCTTAACTTTGCATGTTGTAATTTATTTACAATGTCTTGGGATGCCGAGGGAAATGTAAACGTATGATTTTTTTTCATGTCATATGATTATTGGTGTTTGAATGGTTTTGGGCTGAAACCACCAAGATTTTACCCAAAATTATCGCATAAATATTTATTTATTGTATCCCAAAAGCTTTCGATGTCATAGGAAAACAATTTGTATGAGGGTTGTCCCAACAACTGCATACAATGTATGCGAAGCATGGCATCGACCCATGTTGACCCATCTTCTATAAGTATAATACCTTATTGTGACTTGTTTAGAGTTTCTTAATATTCCTCTCGATTTTAGTTGTGGGGAGTGAGAATGACGCTAAAGAAAAAACGGCTATGGTTTACCATGGTGACATCAGTAGTGCTTATCCTTCTTTTTTCGATTGTGACCATTCAGTCATTCAGTTATTTCAGTCGTGATACAATTCGTGAGCAGGGACGAATGGCGGCAGAGATGTTGCGAATTTCGCTAACTGAACAGATGCGTACCGGGGTTATTGGTGAGAGGAATACGCTGTTCAAACGCTTGCGCACCATTCCTGGTCTTGATGATGTTAGGGTGGTTCGGGGTGAGCCTGTTATTCGTCAGTTTGGGCCTGGTATTGAAGGTGAGCAGGTAAAGTTGGAGATGGAGAAGCGAGTGTTGGCGACGGGGCAGTGGGAGGAACGTTTTTTTAGCGAAAAGGATAAACGCCTTTACCAAATTACGATTCCCTATATTGCCAGAAGTACAGGGTCATTGAACTGCCTGCAATGTCATCAGGTGCCAGAGGGAACGATTAACGGTGTGGTGACACTGGGTTTCTCGCTTGAAAACATGCGGCATTCCGAGTTGTTTGCTATCCTTCCGCTGATAGTACTGTTGGTTGTGTTCGGTTTATGTCTGGGTTACTTTCTAAAGCGTTTGTTTGCTCCGATGGTGGTGACAGTGGAAGAGCTGAAATCTGTTGTTGGCAGTGCGATCCAAGGTGATTTCAGTGGGCGAATCACCTCATCAAGCAAAGATGAGATTGGGGAAATCGCCAAGTATACCAATATATTAATGGATACTCTTGATCAGAGTATGGGCAGGATATCCGATCGCATTCAGTCTTTGGGGGGACACAGGCGCTCCGATGGGGGTGAAAAGAACCTGTTGAACCATACGGTTCGAATGGTTGATGAAATGGTGGGGGCGACAAGGTTTAAACAGGCCGTTGAGAATGATCTGGATTTGAACGAGATATACGGCCGCATTCGCCATGTGTTAAAGGAGCATTTTGGATTACACAGTTTCTCCTATTATCAGGTTGAGGAGGATGATAAGCATCTGGCTCTGATTTTTGCCGAAGGTTTGCAGCAGGAGAGTGAGCTGTGGTGCGACCCTGAAATTTTGATGAATGCCGATGCTTGTCGTGCCAAACGAACGGCGAGCTGTGTATCTAGCATTAATAACCCTCATATTTGCCCTCATTTTTGTGGGGTAGCTCAGGAGCAGAGGGATATGGTGCATGTGTGTATTCCGATGAGGTTATCCGGTCGCGTCGGTGGTGTGTTACAAATGGTTATGACTGCAGAGGAGGCGGAGCAATACCCAGATATTGAGCAGACTACCAAGCTATATTTGAATCAAGCTGCTCCGGTAATTGAAGCGCGTCAGCTGATGAAATCATTGAAGAATACAGCCATGCGCGACCCCATGACAGGGTTGTATAACCGTCGTTTTATTGAAGAGTATGTTGATACGCTTACAGCCAGTAGTCTTCGCCAGAACAGTACGCTTGGCGTATTGATGTGTGATATCGATTTTTTCAAGCAGGTAAATGATAATTACGGTCATGATATCGGCGATATGGTGATAAAAGAGTTGGCAACAATACTTAAGAAGGCAGCACGAGCGTCTGATCTAGCTATTCGTTTTGGTGGCGAGGAGTTTTTGTTGTTGTTGCCGGATACTGATGTGGAAGGATGTAAGGAGTTAGCTGAACGGGTTCGCATGATGATGGAAGAACATGTCTTTCAAACTCCGCAGGGACCACTTAAGAAAACACTGTCTGTGGGTTATTCAATGTTCCCTGAGGATGGCGCTGGTTTTTGGGAGTGTGTGAAATATGCTGATATTGCGCTGTATCAAGCCAAGGATCGAGGTCGTAATCAGACGCTGCATTTTCAAGAGGATATGAGAAGCGGGGATATGGAACAGTATTAAGGCCGTATTTGCAAGGTTGTTGTTACGGAATTGGCCAGTGGTTTTGGATGTCATCTTTTTATGATATTCCGCACAGTAAGTGATATCCCCTAAGTGATATACCCAAGTTGCCCAAGTTTTATAACACGTTTAATGTACATGTATGCAACCAACTATAAATCGAACTTTTTCCGTGGGTCTGATTATGGATGATGATGTTTCTGAGGCCCAATCACTGTGTACCCATTTAAGCCACCATGGCATGCATGTTATGGTGGCCAGCAGTGTTCGAGAAAGTTCAGACCTGTTGGCTGCTTATCCTGCCATACAGCGTGTATTCCGACCTAAACGCTGGAACGGCATGCCGAATCATCCTTGGCGACAGTATATTGAGGAGAAGCTGGGTGCATATGAAATATCGGTTTTTTCTCGGGATTGGCTGATCGTAGAAGATGGTGAACAGCAACAGGGTGCTGAAGATTTGGTGCAACAAGAACTAGCCCTGGCGGATTGCCCACCTAAGCTGACTGTAATTCTAACAGCCAATGTACATGTCGGCAATCAGGTTGCATTACTCATGCAACGGAGCGACCGACAAACGTTAGTAACATGCAATCATGTTGATGTGTACAATATGATTTTGCATCACAGCGTGGATAACGTGGTTGCTGATATTGATGATTTGTCGCTGAGTGGTTTATCCCTTCTGATCTTGTGTCAACATCACCACGCGTCTATTGCTATCTATGCAATTTTCAAAGCAAGCAGCTCAGGGTCAATGGGTTTGGCGCGAGAGATCAACTGTGCTGGATATTTTTTTCTCAAACCGCGTAGTAAAAAACACTTGGATGGTAATTACAGCGTAGTACTGGAGTTGGCATTATGAGTGTGGCTGCATTATCATTGTGTTTGCAATGTTGTTATGAGTAATGGATTTAAGTTCCAATTGCAGCAGTCATATCCCTAAGTTGTGCTAGGGTTTGCATCAGTCACAATAAGGGTATCCTGTTCAATCGAGTATCGTCTAGATGATAGCAACTATTTCCCTTCTCTACCCCTTGATACTGGCGTGTTTGTAGTCAGTAAAATTTATCTGCTTGCACCTGAAAAAACGATTGTTAAAACCGAAAATCAAAGCAAGTGGATGAGCATAAAGAACCACCAACTTACAACCAACTATTTCTAAGTAGTTCTACCAAGTATCCAAAACTTAAGACCAAACCGATAATGGCGATAGGACTATTATGAAGCGTGGCTGTTCCCAAGTTATGGCTGATTGATAGGGTAGGGGTGATTGATAGGATAGGGGTGATGATGATGCAATGGTTGTTTGGCCGTTTGGCTCGCCATGGGTTGGCGTTTATACTGATTGTGGCAGTGGCTGCAAATATCGGTATCTATCTCCATTTTTCTCAATCCAAGACGCAATTTGTGCAACGCGGAGTGAATCATCGCGGTGAATTGCTGCTTTATGATATAAAGGAAATTGTTAGGAAACACTTAGAGACTACACGTGGTCTGGCGGCATATGTGTATTCGGAGTTGCTGGTTCATCACCATATGAGCGAATGGGAAGAGGCACGTACATTGTTGCGGGAATTCGTTTCTATACATACTGGTGCATTGGCGCAGGCAGCAGTTTATTTGCCAGATAGTCGTGAACCAATTCAATATACTGACCCGAATATGTCCGGTTTGCCATTGCTGCCGCTTGGTATGTCCAAGCTACCGACGATTCAAGCTGGTCAAATGTTACTTACAGTTATTCAATCGGATGGGAAACGACCATTGTTACGTACCTTCCACAAGGTTTGTGCAAGGGAAAAGTGTGGGATGTTGGTTGTTGATATTGCCATTCAGCCCGTGCTGGAACAGGTTTTGCAGGCGGCTGATAAACGGCAATTGTCTGTTGATATGTCGATCAGTGTTTCTGTCCACGTTCCTGAACGTGGCGATGTTTCGAGCCCCGATGCGGTGATTCCACTATATGTTAGAGCCCCAGACACTGCGGTATCCAGCTCGATAGTATGGCGTGGCAGTTTCGAGTTGGCTGGTCGTCAGTTCTTCGTCAATGCTGTTGCTATGCCTAAGCTGATTGAAAGCCTGGTTGCAAACGTTAAACCAATGGCAATCTGGGGGTTGATATCGGGGGGGATTATTCTGCTGCTGCTGATCTTACTGGGTTATAATATGCTTTATTATAGTAAATATCTGCGCCAGAAGGCAAGGAAACGCTTGCAGGGTGAGCAATGTAGGCTCAAATCCATCATGGATTATGTTCAAGATGCTATTTTATTTGCCACTGTGGACGGTGCAATAAAGCATTCCAATCCGGCAGCCTGTATTCTGTTTGGGTATCGAGGTAATGAGTGGGATACACTCATGCTTGATGATTTGGTGCTTTGGGAGGGAGAAAGTCAGTCTGGTTCGCTGTTGGCTGAAGTGATTCAGAGTGGTTGCAGAACCGCGAGTACATACGAGGTACAGGCGCGGCGAAAAAATGGCGTCATATTCCCAGCAGAGTTGGTTGCGAGCGGATTTCAGGTTATGGGCGAACAGCAGGTAACTCTAATGTTGCGGGATCTATCTGAGCAAAAGAATGTGGAAGCGAAACTGGAATGGTTGTCTGGTTTTGATGCCGTAACGAAACTGCCGAATCGTTCACTGTTTACTGATCGCCTAGATAAAATGATGGCGTTGGTGCGTAGGGAAAAACGGCAGTTGGGTTTGCTTGTATTGGACATTGATCGTTTTAAGGAAGTGAATGACGCATTGGGTTTTTTAGCCGGCGATCAGGTTTTACAAATAACCACAGATCGGTTGCTTGGATTAGTGCGCGAATCGGATTCAACTGCACGTTTGGACAGTGATGAGTTTGCTATCATGCTGCCGGATGCAGGTAAGGTGGACGCTATGCAGATGGCAGAAAAAGTGAAAGAAGCTTTATGTTTGCCGTATGAGGTGGGTGGTCAAGCGTTTTTACTTGGCGTTAATATCGGGGTAGCTGTTTTTCCGAATGATGGGGAGGATGCAGAGACGCTTGTCAAACATGCAACTACAGCCATGCATTATGCAAAAAAACGTGATTTGAATATTCATTGTTTTGAGTCTGTTATGGAAGATAGACTTAAGAATCGACTGGTAATGGAGCAGGAGCTGGTCAAAGCACTGGATGAAGGCCAGATTCGTTTATATTACCAAAGTAAACATCAACTGGTGGATAGCAAGATTATTGGTTTAGAAGGATTGGTGCGCTGGCAGCATCCTGAAAAAGGCTTGATTACGCCAGATAGATTTGTTCCACTGGCTGAAGAAAGCGGTCTGATTCATTCCATGCTTTTTGTATTGCTTCGCCAAGCCTGCCAAGATGCCAAAACTTGGCGTAAAATTGGAGTTTTTCCGGGAAGAATAGGGTTAAACCTTTCTGCTTCGCAGTTGATACGCAAAGGTTTAGCAAAAGAAATTCTGACAACGATTCAAGAATCTGGGGCAAAACCAGAGTGGTTTGAAATTGAAATCACAGAGACTGCAGCGATGAGCGATTTGGAAATGTCGGCGCGTATGATGCAAGAGTTGGTGGATGGTGGTGTTTCTATTGCCATTGATGATTTTGGTACGGGTTACTCATCGTTGGCCTATTTAAAACACTTGCCTGCGGACTGGCTCAAGATAGACATGGCATTCATCCATAATTTACCTGATGACAAGGATGACGCGGCAATTGTTCATTCTACCATAGCAATGGCACACGCCTTGAATAAAAAAGTGATTGCAGAAGGTGTGGAGACAGAAATTCAGCTTGAATTTCTACGGCATGAGGGGTGTGATGCAATTCAGGGGTATTTATTTAGCAGACCTCTTTCTGTTGATGAAACACGCCTTCATTTGAAACGTTATAGCCAAAAATGGTGATATAGCCCCCTTGAGAAGCCGATCTGTTTATTATACCAAAACAACTGAGTGCAAAGGCAGTCAGATGATGGGGTGTTTTTTGTAGCTATGTTGATTCTAACCGCTCCATCTGTTTTTTACCCGAGTTAGGCTCTGCATACAGCACTGTTTCTAGCGCTGTTTTTTGCGCGCGATTGGTCTTCTTATGAAGATATTTATCCGAGCGGATTCTATGGGTTGGTTGTCGTGTATGAACAATAAAAGTTTTGGTTCTCCCCACTGTCATCCCACTTAAAATTCCCTAGCGTCACTCCCGCCTGCGCAGGAGTGACGCTAGGGAAAGTTTATAAGTTCATGTCCAATACTGTATGCATGAAAGAAAACTTATTGATAACCTCTCAGGCTCTAAAGACTCTCTAAGCAGGAAGTGAGACAGCAGTGGTTCACGCCAGTGTTTAATGGGTTGATAGATGAGTATATCATAATATACATTGACATATTCGTCACTACTGTCTATACTGTCATATACAGTTACTTTTGTGAGGCATGCATGAAACAATATTTTACTACGGGTGAGGCGGCGAGAATTTGTTGCGTACATATCAATACTGTTAAAGGTTGGGTTCGCAGGGGAGATATCGAAGCGGTTATTTCCCCTGGGGGGCGCTGGCGCATTGTGGGTACGTCGTTGCTGCGTTTTTTACAAACAAACGGTATGTCGGTGCCAATTGAGCTTCAAGAGAGATTATACAAGATACTTGTTGTTGATGATGATCCTGCAGTCTGCGAGCTGGTGCGTAGCGCTATGAAGCTGAGTTTGTTGCCATGTGAAGTCTCTTGTGTAGGGGATGGTTATAGTGGGTTGATTAGAGTTGGCGACCTTAAACCTGATTTGATGATTCTGGATATTATGATGCCGGATATTAATGGTTTGGAAGTGATGAGGCGTTTACGTGAGAACCCCGTATTGGTTGAAAACATGCGAATTGTTGTATTGACGGGAGCTCAAGACAGCAGTTTGGTACTAAAAAATATCAAGGCGGCCAAACCAGATGCCACCTTATTTAAGCCAGTCAGTATAGTGCAGTTGCTTGAGACGATTCAGGGTTTGTTAGCGCCTAACCAGCCATCTGAACCGAAACAATATAGCGAGGGATATCGTGGCTAACATTTTGGTGGCGGATGACGACCCGCTCAATCTTACTTTGGCATGTGAGATTTTGAAACAATCTGGACACCAGGCCCAGCAAGCGAGTTGCGGAGAAGCCGTAGTTCAACTGGCCATGCAGCAGCCTCCACCAGATCTGATCGTGCTGGATATTATGATGCCGGGTCTCGGCGGTATCGGGGCACTGCATGAACTGCGTGGAGAAGAACGTACCCGAGATATCCCTATCGTGGCGTTGACAGCCATGGCTATGACGAATGACTACAAACGTCTGATTGAACTTGGTTTTGATGCTTATGTTTCCAAACCTTTTAAGGTTGAGGAATTTGTCGCACAAGTGCAAACGCTGCTTGATAGGCGGGGCGACAATGATGAGCTGTGAATATTTGTGCTTATGTGGGGAAGAGGGGTGGATCAATGCAGATTAAACAGAAACTCATGATAATTCTTTTGTGCATGGCGTTATTACCCATGTTGTTTATCAGCACTGTTTTTTTTCATGAGGCAGAATCACTGCTGAAAAGCAACCGTATAGCAGCATTGGAAAGTATTGCGGATCTGAAGGTGCGTGCCATTGAAAGATTTATGCAAGATTTGCAACGTGATGCGGCTATAGCTCAAGACTATTATAATATAAAAACCAATCTGCCGTTGCTCATCCGCTTCGCACATGATCAGCAGAACCCGGCATATATTCGAGCCAAGAAGAGCCTGGATGGACAGCTTGAGACGCTGCAGAAAATCAAGGGATTTAAAGATATTATGCTGTTATCTCCGGATGGCAAAGTCGTTTATGTGTCGAATCAGGCACATGCAGCCATCGATATGGGCAAACCGCTGGTGGATAGGCATGCATTTGAGGAAGGGAAACATCGGATATACCTGAGTGATATCATTGAAGTGAGGAAGGCATTTAAACATGGGGATGATATCGGGGGTGGTTATGAGATGCTTGCGACGGCCCCGTTGTTTGGGGAAGATGGGACGTTTATTGGTGTGCTGGCCTTGGAAACAGATATGCAGCCTGTTTATGACTTGGTGCAACAGACGACGGGTTTGGGGCATAGTGGTGAAACACTGATTGCCCAGGAAAAACATGGTTATGCATTGTTTCTAAATGTATTGCGTCATGACCCATCTGCAGCGATGCATCGTAGGGTAGCATTCGGGCAAAGCCGTGGGTTTCCCATTCAAGAGGCTGTGCGTGGGCATGAAGGTTCCGGTGTATCTGTGGATTATCGTGGTGAAGCGGTGATTGCTGTCTGGCGTTATATTCCATCCATGCGTTGGGGTATGGTATCTAAAATAGATGTGTCGGAAGCTTTTGCTCCTGTGGTTTCGCTTAGGCATCTGGCGTTGTTGGTGGGGGGAGTAGTGCTGGTATTGATTGTTCTGGTTGCCATGGCTGCAGCCCGATCATTTTCTGCTCCGATTCAGGAGCTCAGGCGGGGTATTGCCATTATCGGACAGGGGAATCTGGATCATAAAGTGAGTACAGACCGTGATGATGAGATTGGGCTGTTATCACGTGCCTTTGACGAGATGGTTGTCAATTTGAAAACACTGACGGCTTCCCGGGCAGATTTTGAGAAGGAAATCGCTGAGCGCAAACGGATGGAAGCGAGTATGACAGCAAAGAATCACGAGATTGCTATACGTAATAGGTATGAGGCGAGTTACGGTAAAATAGTCAGCCTGTATGCCAAAAGTCTGGAGCAGGAAGATGTGCTGAACGGTACGCTTGAGGTACTGTCTCAACAGCACCCGTTTCCTGTGTCTGCAGTTTATTTGTATGATGAATGGAGTGGTAAACTGACAAGGGCTGCGGATCATGGCATTCCGGGGTCATTGCCAGATAGCTTTCAGATGGGTGAGGGCGTGCTTGGTCAAGCGTTTCGGGATAGGGAGTTGACTGTTTTGGATGAGTTAGAAGGGGCTCATATCATCTCTATCGATACGGGTCTATTATCATTCTCACCTGCAGCAGTTATTGTAGCACCCATCTGTTTTCAGGAGCGCGCTTTGGCCGTGTTGGTGCTGGCCTCTACCAAACCGCTACTGGAAATAGATCGAGTCTTTATTGAACGTCTTTGCCGACAAATGGGTGTTGCACTGAATAATATTACCCAGCATCAGGCGCTAACAAACTTGGCTGAAGAATTAAAAATGCACAGTGATGAAATTAAGGTAAAAAATACACAGCTGGAGCAGGCGAATCGGATGAAATCGGAATTTTTGGCTAATATGAGCCATGAATTACGCACGCCACTCAATGCTATTATTGGTTTTTCCGAGCTATTGAAAGATGGGCTGGGCGGTGAGTTACAGGCAGATCAAAAAGACTTTGTGACTGATATATACACCAGTGGTAAGCACTTGCTTTCGCTGATTAACGATATTCTGGATCTGTCTAAAATTGAAGCTGGAAAAATGGAGCTGGATTTGGAACCAGTTCATCTTAGTGAGGTGCTGCAAAACAGCGTTTCGATGATCAAGGAAAAAATGCTGGAGCATCATCTTCGGCTGGATTGCGATTTTGCGGACAATTTATCGGAATGTTACCTCGATGCGCGTAAGACCAAACAGATGATTTACAATATGCTGTCCAATGCTGTGAAGTTTACTCCTGATGGTGGTCGTGTGAAGTTTACAGTACGGCGCGTCATGGCCGATGCGTTGCATGTGGCTGATGAGAACCATCCCTCGGCTGTCAATGCGCCTGCCTCACCTGCGGCAGAGTTTTTGGAGATTATGGTTTCTGATACTGGTATCGGTATCAGCCCTGAGGATCAGCAACAGCTGTTTACACCGTTTCAGCAATTGGAAAGCATGTTAACCAAGGCTTATGAAGGCACGGGATTGGGCTTGGTAATACTCAAGCGATTGGCTGAGCTGCATGGCGGCACAGTGGGGCTGAAGAGTGCTACGGATGAGGGTAGCATCTTTGTCGTTTGGTTGCCGTATCTGGTGTCCAAACAGGAAGCTGAGAGGCAGACATCTACTTTGCGCCTGCAGGAAAATCAGCACGGGGTGAAAAAACTCATATCAAATCATCATAACGTACTGATTGTCGAAGATGACGAAAAAGCGGCGGCTTTAATGAAAATACAGCTTGAACGGGCTGGATATGCCACTCGTCATGCTATCAGCGCCGAACAGGCGCTAGAAATGATTGCTGATGAACGCCCCGATTTGATTACCTTAGATATTATGTTACCAGGTATGGATGGCTGGGATTTGATGCACATGCTTAAGCAGCAGTCGGATACAGCTCAGATTCCCATTGTTGTGGTGTCAATCGTAGCCGATTCGGGAAAAGGTTTTTCTCTCGGGGCAGCCGATGTTTTGCAAAAACCTGTGGAACGACAAACGCTGATTGGTGCTATTGCAGGACTGGACTTTTCACTTGAAGGTAAACGTGTGCTAGTGGTTGATGATGATCCCAAAGCAGTGGAACTGGTTGCCAAACATTTGTCGACAGTCGGTTGTGATGTACTTAAGGCCTACGGGGGCAAGGAGGCTATTGATATCGCTGAATCAGCCTGCCCAGATCTCATTATTCTCGACCTGATGATGCCCAAATTCAGTGGATTCGATGTTGTCGATAAACTGAAAAAGATGCCGAAAATGGCTTTAATCCCCATCATCATTTTGACGGCTAAGGAGCTGGATGAAAAGGATCGCCGACAACTCAATGGCGATATCATTAAAGTGATGCAAAAGAGTAGTTTTAATCACAATAACTTTATCAATGAAGTTAAGCGTGCGACTTATCATAGTAAACAACTGGCTGCATCCTGAGGAGATATCCATGAGCGATATGATTTTGATTATTGAAGATAACCTAGCCAATTTGAAGCTGGTTTCGGCCATATTGAACAGTGCCGGTTACAATGTTTGTTCGGCAATGAGTGCAGAGGCTGGTCTATTGCTGGTGGAGTCAGAACATCCAGATTTGATTTTGATGGATATACAGTTGCCAGGCATGGATGGTTTGACCGCAACAGCTAGGTTGAAACAAAACCCTGCTACACGTGATATTCCTGTCATCGCGCTTACTGCTTTTGCCATGAAGGGCGATAGGGAGCGTATGCTGGCTGGTGGCTGCGATGATTATGTGACCAAACCTATTGATTACAAACAGTTCTTGGTCACGGTTGCCCAACACCTAGAAGCAGGAAATCATGATTGATCAATGCTGGTTGTTTTTGGACTATTTACCTCGATGGTATGCGATTGAAAATATGAAACAACGCAACCATGTGCCGTTTGCATTGCTCTGCCTACGCTTGCCTGAGGGTGCAGACTTTTTGCATGTTACCAGTATTATCACACGTATGGCTCGTTCGCATGAGCTGATTACCTATGGTGGACAAGCTCAGGAGTGCCTGATTCTGATGCTGCATGCCCATGCAAGGCAGGCTGCCATGGCAGCAGCGTTTTTATCAAGAGTTGCTGAATCAGAGCGTGGATGTAGTTGTAAGTCATGCAGCTTGTTCTAATCATGCAGAGGATGCCTAGGGGCTGTTCTGGCATGTCAGCAAACAACTGAGACATACGACTGGTAGCGGAAAATAAGATGAAATTGGATTTTGGATAAGGGGTGATGGGTATGTTAGATGTAAGCAATGCTAAAATTTTAGTGGTGGATGATAATGCCCAAAACCTGAGCTTAATGCGTAATATGCTTAGTTCTGAATATCACAATATATCTACTGTTCAGAGTGGCAAAGCCGCGCTGGAGCATGTGGCGCACGAGATGCCCGATATTATCTTGCTGGATATTATGATGCCGGAGATGGATGGCTTTGAAGTAGCCTCTCGTTTGAAACACTCGGTCAGCGACAGGGATGTGCCGGTAATTATGGTGACAGCACTGGAGGACAGGCAGTCCCGCATTCGGGCTTTGGATGCCGGCGCTGAAGAGGTGGTTAGCAAACCGGTCGACAGGCATGAGCTGATGATCCGAGTCAAAAACATGCTGCGTTTGCACGCCTTGAGCGAACAGTTGAAAAACAGCAACCAAATGCTGGAGTCAATAGTGTCTGAGCGTACCCGGGATTTACAAAATTCGTTCAAAGAGACTCTGTTGACGCTGCAGCGTGCAGCTGAATATCGTGATGATGAAACTGGCGCACATGTGCGCCGCATATCCTATTACGCCAAACATCTGGCGCAAGAAATGGAAAAACATGATGAGTTTTGCGAATTGATTTTTCATGCCAGTCCGATGCATGATGTGGGTAAGATCGGCATACCGGATCACATCCTGCTCAAGCAGGGGCCATTGAATGAAGATGAGTGGGTGATTATGAAATCACATGCCACCATCGGGCATAATATTCTTAAAGATCACTCTTCTCCGCATCTAAAAATGGGAGCTTGTATTGCACTGTGCCATCATGAACGCTGGGATGGTAGTGGTTACCCACAAGGATTGAAGGGTGAAGCTATTCCGTTTTCAGCCCGGATTATGCAAATATGTGATGTGTATGATGCCCTGCGCAGTGAACGCCCTTACAAAAAGGCGTTTGATCATGATAAGGCATTTGCAATTATCACCGAGGGTGACGGGCGTACAGAGCCCAGACATTTTGATCCAGAGGTGCTGGCTGCCTTTGTTCAGGCTGCCGGTTATCTGGCACAGGTGTATGATCAGTATTCGGATGCTCATGAGACAGGCACCTCTTCATGATGGGGTTGCGAGGTAAAATTGTTCTGGCTGTTTCTGGCCTTGTGGTGACCTCTTTACTGATTGCCAGCGGTTTTATCTATTGGCAAAACATGCAGCTGATCAGGCAACACAGCCTGGCACTGGCTCAGGATGACTTGGAAAAGGCAGCAGTCGGCATGCGCTCCAAATTGTATGCTGCTGAAGAAAGTTTGCTCACGCTGCGTGGCATTCCTCCAGTTGAGGCGATTATGCGAGCTCGTGCAGCTGGCGGCATTGATCCAGAATCCGGTGACTCCGTGGAGGTCTGGAGACAGCGGATGCAACAGATTTTTTCAGCATTTCTGAGCCACGGTGGGCGGTTTGAGAAATTACGGTATTTTGATGAGAATGGTATGGAAATGGTGCGCGTGGATGCCGTTAATGGTGTGATTCGGGTTATACCGCAGCAGGCTTTGCAGAATAAAGCATCGTGCAATTATTTTCAGCAGGCTATTAAGATGTCAGCAAATTCGGTATATATAGGTGAAATGATTCTCAGTCGAGAACATGGTCGCATTACGCTGCCGCAGCGGGCGGTGATTCATCTGGCTGTGCCGGTTTACGATGACAAACAGCAGTTGCGTGGTTTGCTGGTTGCCAATGTATTGGCGGACTATCTGCTGAAGTCGTTACCTGCTGAACATGACGGCATAAAAAACTATTTGTTCGATGAGCAGGGGCATTATCTGCTGCACCCTATAATGGAGAAACGTTTTGCTCATGAGTTAGGTCGTGACGACGCTGAGGAAGAAAGTGTATATGGGTTATTGTCAGCGCTGGGTAGTGAGCAACGTTATGTGGCTGTAGAGCAACGCAGTGACGGTACGAGAGAGTTACAATTATTTGAGAAGATATATTATGCGGCGCCAAGAGATCACCACCATCGTTATTGGGTGTTATTGCGTACCATGCCCGAACAGCTGCTGTATAGCGAATTGGAAGGCACAGGTAATTCGATTCTGTTGTTGGGATTATTGATAACCGGATTATGCCTAGTTGTGGTGGCCTGGGTAGCTACGCGAAAAATTGTACGTCCGATTGGACAGTTGGTTGAGGCGTCTGAACGTTTGCAACAAGGCGACTTGTCTGTCCGATTGCCGGTTCATGAGGTGAGGGATGAATTCAAAACCTTGTACGGTATGGTGAATGCATTTGCTGAAAAGCAACAGCAAACCACCGCGCAACTGGCCAGAGAAGTGAAGGATAGGACAGCCCGGTTATCGAATATTATGGAGTCGATGGCTGATGGTCTGATTACGATTGATCATCATGGAATCATTCAGAGTTTTAATCGGGCAGCTGAACATATTTTTGGTTATAGTGCCAGTGAAGTGATAGGTAAAAATGTTAAAATATTGATGCCGGAGTCATTTCGCTCTCAGCATGATGATTATATCCAGCGTGCAACAGAAACAGAAAGATTAGGGGTTTTGCATCGTCAACTGGTTGGCTTGCGCAGGGATGGCAGCACCTTTCCGATTGACCTGTCAATTAGCGAGGTGCGCAGCGATGAGCAGCATAGCTTTGTTGGCATCGTCCGAGACATCAGTGAGCTGACACAAGCCGCCGAAGAGATTGCGGCAAAAAATGCAGATCTGATCAAACATGCTCATTATGAAAAATCCTATGCTGCTTGCATGTCTGTGCTGTCGTCCACGCATGACAAGGCTGAAGCGATGCATGATATTTTATCTGTTTTGGCTGAACATCACGATTTCCCAGTTTCTGCGATTTATCTGCATGAGGCGCAGCAAGGCAGGCTGATTTGCGCGGCCTCGCATGGGGCACCAGATCATATGCAAACAGAAATAATGATGGGTGAAGGGCTGGTGGGACAGGCTGCGAAGGCGCAACAAATATTGGAAATTGATGGTCAGGCGGAACAGGGAGGGCTGTTGATAGAAGCCGGCATACTCTCCTTTATGCCAGTTGCTGTCATGGCCTGTCCTATACTGTTTCAACGCAGCTTAATTGGCGTACTGGTATTGGCAGCCAGCGCACCTATGAATGAGCTAGATCGCAAGTTGATAGCGCAGTTTGTCACCCAGATGGGAATCGCATTCAACAATTTTGAACAATATGATGTGCTCAAACAGCAAGCTATACAATTGCAGCAACAACGTGATGAAATTCAAAGTAAAAACAGAGAGCTGGAAAGCGCTAGCCGTATGAAGTCCGAGTTTTTGGCTAATATGAGTCATGAATTACGTACGCCGCTCAATGCCATTATCGGTTTTTCAGAGTTGATCAAAGATGGTGCGGTTGGCGAACTGAATCACGATCAACGGGATTATTTGAAGGAAATTTTCGATAGTGGTCAACATTTACTGGAGCTAATCAATGAGATTCTCGACCTATCCAAAATCGAGGCTGGCAAAATGGAACTGGAACTGAATGCGGTAATTATTTCGGATATGTTGGAAAATAGTCTCTCCATTATCAGTGAAAAAGCGATGAAACACGGCGTATCGGTGCACACGGATATTGATGCGGGGCTTGGAAGCTGCATTGTTGATATCCGTAAGTTGAAGCAGATTTTGTATAACTTGCTCTCTAACGCAGTGAAGTTTACCCCCAAAGGTGGTTCAGTGACCTTGAGCGCTTGTTTGGTGCCATCGACAGACCTTGTTGAAGGTGCAGACAAGCCATATCTGGAAATTTCTGTCATTGATACTGGTATCGGAATTGCTAAAGAGGATCAGGAGCGTATTTTCTTCCCTTTTGAGCAGGCAGATGGATCCTTGACGCGTCGTTATGAGGGTACTGGGCTGGGACTTATTCTGGTTAAATCTATGGTCGAATTGCATGGTGGCAATGTGCGTGTTGAGAGTAACCCGGGTCAGGGCAGTACATTTACAATCAGTATCCCCTACCGACAGGCCATATGTGCAGATGAACCTGAAAATGTAAATGAAAATGTAAATCAGGTGAACCGTGAGTATGGCGCGCGTGGGCTTGTCACCGCTGGCGACCAGCTGTGTGCCCTGATTATTGAGGATGATCATAGCTCGGCCGAATTAATGCGCCGAAAACTGGAAAAATACGGTTTTCTGGCAGAGCGGGCAGCGACGGCTGAAGGTGCGATATTTTGGCTAAGAAATCACCAAGCAGACCTGATTGTGTTGGATATTATGTTGCCATTAACCAACGGTTGGCAGTTTCTGGAAGCGCTAAAGAAACATCAGAACGGTATCAATGTGCCAGTGCTGGTGGTCTCAGCTGTGGCTCAAGATAACTATCAAAAAGGTATGGCGTTAGGGGCATCGGCGATGCTTCAGAAACCGGTCAGTGATCAGGCCTTAAATGATGTGCTGCTTAAACTGGGTTTTGTTGGTAACAACACAGCACAGTTTGAATGAAATCGTGATGAACAGGAGGAACTCCGAATGGGAATAAATACGGATGGCGCAAAAATATTGGTGGTTGATGATGATATGCGGAACCGGATGCTGTTGAAACGTTTGTTAACTGATGAAGGGTATAATCACGAAGAAGCCAAGGATGGTGCCTCCGCTATTTCAAAAGTCAGATCCTATATGCCTGATTTGATTCTGCTGGATGTCATGATGCCTGGCATGAGTGGTTTTGAGGTTGCTCAACACCTCAAGAGTGATACAGCTACGGCTGATATACCGATTATTATGGTGACGGCGCTGGAAGATCAGGCTTCACGTGAACGAGGTCTGGCGGTTGGGGTGGAGGAGTTTATTAGCAAACCAGTCAAACCTAATGAGATACAGATCCGAGTACGTAACCTCTTGCGCCTCAAGCTGGCGATGGATATGGTGAAAGAGAACAATAATACCTTGGAGCAGGAAGTGCGAAGGCGGACTAAGGAGCTGGTCGGCTCATTTGAGGATGGTATTTATGTATTGATGCGCGCGGCAGAATACAGGGATGACGAGGGCGGTGCCCATGTGCGTCGAATCAGTTATTATACCAAAACATTGGCAGCCGCCTTGGGTAAAGATCAGTTTTTTTGTAATACGATTGCATTGGCCAGCATGTTGCATGATGTGGGTAAGGTTGGTGTAGCGGATCATATTATTCAAAAGTCCAGCGCACTGGATGCGTCAGAATGGAAGAAAATGCAAATGCATACGGTGATCGGTGCCAAGATCTTATCTGGCAGCAACTCCCCCTATATCCGCATGGGGAAAATCATTGCCCTGTATCATCATGAGTGCTGGGATGGTAGTGGTTATCCGCAGGGGTTGCAGGGTGAAAAGACGCCATTACCGGCTCGTATCATGAAAATATGTGATGTTTATGATGCATTACGTAGCCAGCGTCATCATAAAGAAGCATTTGATCATACAACTGCCGTTGATATTATTCGTTATGGGGACGATCGCATCAAACCTGCGCATTTCGATCCACGTGTTCATGCGGCATTCTTGCAAATAGCGAATGAGCTGGAAGAAATTTTTGCCAATATTAAGACGGCTGATCCTTTATGATACACAGGGAAAAGCTGTTACTGGTTGATGATGACGTTACCCGGCATGTCTATGGGGAAGCCTTAGAGCAAGCAGGGTACGACGTGATTGAAACGGCGGATTATGATCAGGCAGCAAAACTAATGGATGCATCCGTGAGTGTGGCGCTGGTGGATATTGCATCACATCAGGACCAGGGTTTGGAGCTGTTGTCCAGTATCCGGAAGCACTATCCGTTGTGCTCAGTGATGGTCATCTCAACACATGCCAATAAACACAATGCCATTGATGCACTGCGCAATGGTGCTGTCGATTATCTGGAAAAGCCGATAAACCACTTTGAATTGTGCAAAAGTGTAGAGCGTTGCTTATCCTTTCAGGCTTTAAAGAAAGAGAATATGCGCTTGCATGAAAGCCAGCGTTTGCAACAGCAACAGAGTGAACTGCGTTATCATCAGCTGATCGAATCGGTGCCGGTGGGTGTTTTAGTGATTTGCAAAAACCGGATTACTTATGCCAATAAGGCCGCCGTAACCATATTTGAAGCTTGTGATGCCGATGCTTTGATCGGTCGGCACCCATGTATACTGGCTGATGCTGCGGCCATGGATGTACTGCGTGTAAAAATGACCAGAGTATTAAATGATCAGCAGCCAGTGTTTGCATGGTCGTGCATCTTACAAACGACGACTGGAATGCATCTTGATGTTGAGTTGAGCATTATCCATGCTGATTATCAGGGGCAGCCCGCAGTGCAGTTAATGATCCAAGATATTAGCAAACATTTGCAATCGTTAAGGGAAATCAGCGAGAGTAAACAACGATTACAGGCGATTTTGGATCACTCTAGCGCCGTGATTTATGTCAAGGATGTTGACGGGGCGTATATGCAGGTCAACCGTTGTTATGAAAATCTGTTTCATGTGCGCAGGGAGGAGGTGCTAGGGAAGACAGATTATGACTTGTTCCCAGTGTCATCTGCTGATGCATTTCGAGCCAATGATCTTGCTGTTCTGCAACATGGTAAACCTTTGGAGTTTGAAGAGACCGTTCCTCATGATGACGGAGAGCATGTTTATATCTCGGTCAAATTCCCATTGTATGATGATGATGGTGAAACCTATGCTGTTTGCGGCATTTCCACAGATATTACCAAACGCAAACAGGCTGAAGCGAGCTTGCAGCAAACGCTGCTGGAAACAAAGCAGGCAGAAGCTGTCGCCTTGAATATGATGCAAGATGCGCATGCTGCCAGAGAAGCGCTTGAACAAGTCCAGCAGCAACACCTAGAGGCGCAACGTATTGCCAAGCTAGGACACTGGATGCTTGATCATATGCATCATAAACTGTTCTGGTCTGAGCAGACACTGCTGATTTTCGGAAAAGAACTCGGGGAGCAGTATTTTAGCTACGAAAGTTTTATCGAGGTGGTGCACCCCGATGATCGGGACATGGTGGAACGGACATTTAGGCAGTCGGTTGATCACAAAACTGCTTTTGATATTGAACACCGTGTATTGCTTAATGATGGTGTTGTTCGATGGGTACATGAACGAAGTAAAACAGAATATGCAGCAGATGGTACAGCATTATGTACGGTTGGTACCGTGCAGGATATTACTGAGCGGAAGCAGACCCGCCAGTTTATTGAAGAACAAAACCGCTTGCTGGAAATGCTGGCGGCAGGAGCCCCTCTGCAACAGATTTTGGAAGAGTTGAATTTGATGGTGGAGTCACAGTTACCTGGTGCCCGTTGTTCAGTTCTGGTTCTGGATCAGAGTGGCCAGCATTTATTGACTGCTGCTGCCCAACATTTACCGGCTGCCTATAGTCAGGCTGTTGATGGTTTGTCCATTGGACCCTCGGTGGGTTCATGCGGTACTGCAGCATTCAGGAATGAAGCTGTGATTGTCAGTGATATTGCAAGTGACCCACTTTGGGCGGATTATAAACAACTGGCGCTGACGCATGGTTTGCGCGCATGCTGGTCGCATCCGGTTCGTTCTGCATCAGGGCAGGTCATCGGTACATTTGCTCTCTATTTTAGTCAGTTGCGTATTCCTTGTGATGCGGAGCTAGTGTTGATGGAAACATCGGCTCACATTGCAGGTATTGCTATTGAGCGCAAGCAACTGGATGAACAAATTAACTTGTATAGTGACGAGTTACAGCGTATGGCAGAAGCTTCACAAAATATGGTTGGATTGCAGGATGCTGAATTACTGTATCAGAGCGCATGTGAAACAACGCAGAGTATATTTGACCTAGAACTAAGCTGGATTGGTCTGTTTGAGCATCATTCCGATAATGTGACGGTTGTTTGTGCATGCGGGGAGCAGCGAGAATACCTCTCCGGCATTACGATCAGCACAGGTAATGGACCCGATGGGAAAGGGCCAACTGGGCGGGCGTTCAGTACGGGCCAGGTTCAGGTATGTAATGATTTGGCAAATAGCCCGAATTATTCGCCCTGGCAGGAGCGGGCGCTGGCTCACGGGCTGGCTGCATCGGTATCGCTGCCTTTGCTTGGCGCCAAAAACAAGGTGATTGGCACGTTGAATCTGTATAGTAAAACAGCGAATTTTTTTAACAGCAACAGAATTAGAGTATTGAGTAACTTTGCCAATCAGGTCGCAACGGCAATAGAGAATGCGCACTTGCTGGAAAGCCTAGAGACACGTGTAAAACGCCGTACTCAGCAGATGGAGATCGCGCGTGATCAGGCGCAGGCAGCCAATCAAGCGAAATCCACATTTTTAGCTAATATGAGTCATGAATTACGAACGCCGCTCAATTCAATTTTAGGTTTTTCCGAACTCTTGCTTCTGGATCAGACGCACCCTATGGCGGTTGAGCAGAAGGTATATCTGGGTTATGTTATGGATAGTGGAAATCGGTTATTGAATTTGATCAATGACTTACTTGATATGGCCAAGATCGAAGCTGGTAAAATGGCTATGAATATAACGTGTTTTGAAATTCGGGAATTGTTGGAGCAAGTATTACACCATCATAGTCATGCATGTGGTAAGCAAAGGATTACTTCTCATCTAAAGCTGGATGATGATATTGGTTTATGTACCGCTGATGAGCAGAAAATCTATCAGGTAGTGGACAACTTGTTGGTCAACGCCATTAAATTCATGCCAGAGGGTGGTTCGCTAATTGTACAGGCTAGGTGTGTTTTGGCTCAGAACCTAGAGTTCTTGATTGCAGAAAAGGATGTTAAGATGCTCCAGATCAGCGTTACAGATACAGGCATTGGAATTGCTAAGGCTGACTATGACAAACTGTTTCAGCCGTTTCAGCAAATTGATAGCGGTTTGAGCCGACAGTATGATGGCACAGGTTTGGGGCTGTCGCTATGCAAACATATTATTCAGATGCATGGCGGTGACATCTGGCTTGATTGGAGTAAGCCGGGGCGGGGCAGCCGGTTTAGTTTTGTTATTCCTATGGATGAGCTGATAGCTGATGGTGGGGTAGAACATGAATAAACCGAAAATTATGATTGTCGATGATTATAAAACCAACAGATTATTGATTATGCATCATTTGGAAGGCGAGGGTTATCAATTTATCATGGCTGAAGGCGGTCAGCAGGCAATTGATTTGATTGCGCAGAGTGATGTGGATTTGGTGCTGCTCGATATTATGATGCCCGATGTGGATGGCATGGATGTGTTGAAGTATTTTAAGGCTCACAAACATCTGTGCGATATACCTGTGATTATGGTGACTGCACTGGAAGCACAGAATGGACTACCAGAGTGCCTATCACTAGGAGCCTGCGACTATGTGACCAAGCCAGTTCAGCGTTCTGTGCTGAAAGCGCGAGTTAGTACTCAGTTGTCACGTAAGAAGGCACTGGAAGAGGTGCGTGAGTCCCGTTTGCACCTGGCCAATCTCGTGGAGGAAAAAACCCGTGAACTGGAACAAACCTTAGGGCAGCTTTATCAGGCCCAGAAAATGGAGGCTGTTGGGACGTTGGCTGGTGGACTTGCACATGATTTTAATAATGTGCTCACTAGTATTACTGGGAACCTGTATCTAATTAAGCGGGGGGCAGACTCCCCCGATATGGTGCGTCAGCGCGTCACATTGATGCAAGAAATCTGTATGCAGGCGAGTGAACATATTCAGCAACTATTGCTGTTTTCCCGAAAAGAACAGGTGACTCTTTCCCGCGTTGATATAGGACACAGTGTCCGGACTGCTTGTGATATGGCTGGAACTGCTATTTCGGGTTCTATCCAGCTGGCGTGCATATGCCCAGAATATAGCTTGTGGGTGTACTGGAATGATACTCAAATTCAACAGATTTTACTTAATCTGATTACCAATGCCAGTCATGCGGTTGAAGGTGTGGATCAGCCATTGATCCAGGTTAAGCTGGATCTGTTTTCTAACGATGCACACTTTCAGCAATCTCATATAGGGATGCAGGATGATGTGTATGTGCGACTTACGGTGCAGGATAATGGTGTCGGCATGACGTCACAGGTACAGTCGAAAATATTTGAACCGTTTTATACGACCAAACCTGAGGGTAAGGGCACGGGTTTGGGGCTATCTATGGTCATCGGCTCGGTAGAGAGTGCGGGTGGTATGATCGAGGTAAGTAGCGAGCCAGGGGCAGGCGCAATATTTTCAATGTATCTTCCTCAGTTTGTGGAACCTAATGCGACAGATTGATGTTTTGACAGCCAATACATATTTTCATAAAACAGGATTATATGTTTATAATTGCTGTACAGGAATCAGGAGGGGGTGAGTGCTATGACAGAACAGACACTTGCTGAGCGCAGTCATGATGGTCGGATTGAACAGGGTATTTTGGCTGTTGTCGCCATTGGCAGCCCTGCAGGAGACCTAAAGACCATCTCTAGGTATTGGAAATCAGGCATGGTTTTACATTCGTATCATTCATATCTGCCAGCCACCACTGGAACCTGGTGCTTTTGTCAGTGAACCTAGAGATGAAAATTATTTATTTCACCGGTTATGAAAAATTGACTGAGGCTGACAAACGGGTTGAAACAGGGCTTGGCAAACCGTTCACCATTATCGAGTTGCGCTATATGATTGGTCAACAGTTTGATGTCTGAGGGTGTCGTAGGAGTGTCCAAGCTTATAGATGTTAATAGTATCGTAGGCAGTGACGAGTGTATTCGTCAGTTGGTGGAGAGTATTGATGCCGTGTTTTGGGTGACCGAAAGGAGCAAGCAGACAGTAATCTATGTCAGCCCTGCTTATGAACGTCTATGGGGGCGTAGTTGCAGTAGTCTCTATTGTTCACCGCTTAGTTGGCTGGATGCGATTCATCCTGATGATCGGGAGCGCGTGCGGCAAGCGGCTACGGCAAAACAGGTGGCGGGGGTATATGATGAACAATATCGAATTATCCGCCCCGACAGTTCTGTACGCTGGGTTCGTGACAGGGCCTATGCGGTTCGGGACAATGCGTGGCTGGTTGCTGGGATTGCAGAGGATATTACTGCACAACAACAGGTGAAACTCAGGCTGAGTCAGTCTGAAGCGAATTACCGCAATATTTTTGAGCTTTCCTATGATGCGATTTTTATTGTTAATCCGGGAACGCATGGTTTCCTGAATGTGAATGCCAATGCCGCAGGTCGGCTGGGCTATAGCAGGGAGGAGCTGTTGCGTCTTGGTATGGGGGATATTCATTTGGCCGATGAAGCTATCCTCCATGATCTGGAGCATATCGGCGGAGCTGTATTTGAATGTGTCCATCGACATCGTGATGGCACTGAAATACCCGTTGAAGTTAGTGCGAAGCTAGTCGTATACAATGGATGTAAGGCGTACCAGTTCAATGTGCGTGATATTCGTGATCGTAAACAGGCGGAACGACTGGCGCAGCAGCATATGCGGGAGCTGGCTCATGCTTCTCGACTAAAAGACATGGGTCAGATGGCGGCTGAAATTGCTCATGAGTTGCATCAGCCGCTATCCGCTATTGGCAGCTATAGTGATGCTTGCCTGAATTTGTTGAAAACAGGTGATTATACATCCGCTCAGCTGGTTGAAACCCTTGAAAAGATTGCTGTTCAGGCAAAACGGGCAGGCAGTGTGGTACACCGCGTACATGATTTTTCCTGCAAGGGGGAGGTAAACCTACGCTCGTTGGATATCAAGGATGTAGTCAAGGAGAGTATCCGCCTGATACAAATGGAAAACGAATGGCGAAAGGTGACTATTCGATTGTTATCTGACGATACACTGTTACCGGTTTTGGCGGATCGGGTGCTTATTGGTCAAGTTTTACTGAACCTAATGCGTAATGCTTGTGAGGCTATGGCAGATATGCAGCCCCATGAGCATGTTTTGACGATTAGAATTACTATGGTATCTGGTTATTTTATTCAGGTAGCTGTACATAATCACGGACAGAAGATAGATGCCAAAATGGCAGAACAGTTATTCGAGGCATATTATACCACCAAAAAAGCGGGAACAGGACTTGGTCTGGCGCTTAGTCGGTTGATTGTTGATAGTCATGGTGGGCGCATCTGGGCTGAGAGCGATCGCAATGAAGAAACGGTGTTTCGTTTTACCTTACCCGTGGACGGACGGCTGGAAGTATGACTCTAGGAGCTGTGGTATATGTGGTCGATGATGATGCGGCGATTCGTGATTCTCTGGCACTGCTGCTGGAGTCAGAGGGTTTGTGTGTGCAGCAATTTTCCAGCTGCTACGATTTTCTGAGTAAAAAAGTCTATACGGAGCCAGCCTGTATATTGCTCGATGTGTGTATGCCTGATATGGGTGGTCTTGAGCTGTTACTGGAGTTGAAGCAGCGGCGAATTCGAATACCCACCATCATGATGACAGCTTTTGCTGATGTGCCTTTGGCTGTACAGACTATGCAGAATGGAGCAGTAGACTTTATTGAAAAGCCGATCGATAGCCGCGTATTGCTGCAGTCGATTAATCGATGTCTGGAACGGCAACATATAACCAATGCACAGACAGCCAATGCTAAAGCAGAGAGGAAACGTCTGGCTTTGTTAACGTGCCGGGAACGTCAGGTGATGGACCTTCTGGTTCAAGGCAATATGAACAAACAAATCGCAACCCGTCTGGTGATCAGTCCGCGCACTGTTGAAGTGCATCGCGCCCGCATTAAAGAGAAACTGGGTGTCAGCACCTTGGCCGGTATAGTGCGTATTGCATTGCTTCATGATGATTCCACCTCGTAGGTAAAACCCCCTTTAATAAGCTTTATATAAGAGATAACTGTCCTGAACTAATATTAACCAGCTGCCTATTTAGGTTTTCAATATTGGTGGTGGGTACATCAATGGTTAGTGATACACGTGCCGAATAGTCAGCCTTTTGAATGTTGATATTTTGGGATTCAAGTAGGCGCTTAATATTGGTTTCTAGGTTGTAGTCAAACCTAATTTTAAATACTTTGGTTTCAACAAGAGTAATCGTTTTAAGCTTATCCATAGCAAGACTAGCAGAACTTGAATAAGCGCGAACTAAGCCGCCAGCACCAAGTTTGATGCCACCGAAATAACGCACCACAACCAATACAATTTCACCAATGCCACGGTGTTGTAATACATTTAAGATGGGTTTTCCTGCAGTACCTGATGGTTCACCACCATCGCTAAAACCTATGTCTGTGGTGGCTGTAGGGTGACCTGCAATATATGCCCAACAATGGTGTCTAGCATCGGGATATAGGGCTTTGATGTTTTGAATATATAGCTTAGCTTCAGCTTTATTTACCGCTGGTGCAATATGAGTGATGAAGCGACTTTTTTTAATGACTTGTTCATCACAAAGCTCTGTTTTAGGTATTTTATAACTCACAGTCGGCGATGTTGAAGGGCTGGTAGATGTTGGCGAATATTCTGCAAATGTTCTAGCGATAATGTGGCAGCCACAATACCTTCGCCTTGAGGTAATATTGCAAGTGTTTTGCCCCATGGATCAATAATCATGCTATGGCCATAGGTGTCACGCCCATCTTGGTGATGCCCCGATTGTGCGGCTGCAAGCACATAACTTTGATTTTCAATAGCACGGGCTTTGAGCAGCGTTGCCCAATGGGCTTGACCTGTTGGCACAGTGAATGCTGCAGGTACAGTGAAAATATTACAACCTTGTTCGCTATATTGCCGATAAAGCTCTGGAAAACGCAAATCATAACAAATAGACAAACCAATGTTCCAAATCTCGCCTATCTCAAAGTAACTTGGTTGTGTGCCGGGACTGGTATGCGCCGATTCTTGCCAAGATTCGGTGTGTAAGTCGGCATCAAACAAATGAATTTTATCATAGTGGTTGATCAACTCTCCATCAGGTGAAAACACAGGGCAATGATTAAAAAACTTACCCGGATTTTTTGGGTCGTTAACCAGTATGGAGCCTGCAATAAGCCAAGTTTTATAAGCTTTGGCCAGCAGGCTAAATCGTTCATAAATCTTAGTATAGGTTTCCTTTTGTACAGCCTTATGTTTTAAGTTTTGTTTGTTGGTGAGTAAAATAGCATTTTCGGGTAATACGATGAGATGAAAATCACCTGATTGGTACGGCGCAAGGATGTTTTGGATGCGCTTGAAGTTGTCATCAATGTCTTCTGAGCTACACAACTGCAGACAGGCAACATGTAAACGGGATAGTGACACGATTGAGAATCCTGTTTATTTGGGTTCGAGTTGAATTTCTTTTTTGTTGTGGTCAATCGTCATTTTATAGTGTTTAAAAAAACTCATGCCTAGCAGCCCAAGCTCGTTATTTTTGGTGGATATACTTTGAATGGTTGCTTCAACATGGGGTAGCTTAATTTTAGCCACAGATAATAATTTAATCTTTACCTTAGGTACCTTAACTTCACCATTGGCAGTTTGCGTGGTGACCATGGTGGAAGTGGAATCATATAAACCAGCGCGTTTGGCAATAATAGGGGGAATAGCCAGTAATGTTGCGCCTGTATCAACAATAAATGACATGGCAATACCATTGACGCTACCTTGCACAACCATGGCACCATCCTTGTCAATATAGGGGATAACCATGCTTAATTTATTCATATTATAGTTGGGGTTATCAACCGCATTAATACCTTTAGGTTTGTATTGTTTTGCCTCCATGCTTGGAGCCAAGTCGGTATAAGTGATGTTTCCATCATGATCAATAATTTTATACATCTCAGCATGTGATAGCCAAGGAAAGCTGAATAAAATTAGGTATATCAATACTTTAAGCATAGCGGCCCACCTTTAAGTAATTGCCCATATTTGCCTTGTCATTCAAAACAGGTTTAAGCTTTCTATCACATGCAGACATAATTGTCATCATGCCAGGACCATGTCCTGCCAGTGGTGAGTCGGAGTGAATCACCATGCCAATAGTAACCGCATCACGCCTGAATGTTCGTCCATAATTATTGTCATGATCAAGCACAGCTACAAAATCCCCAAACCTAAGTTTGTCTAAACCATGTTCTTTAACCATGGCTTCATCATGGCAAAGAATATCATAGTCACCCGTGGTCACCGATAGTGCGCCAATGCCCGAACCCATGGCATAATTGGGTACAATTACATTGACAGGCACTTCAATTTGCTTCTCTGCATTTTCCTTTAAGCCCATTTTTTCTAATAAATCAGGGTCGATGTTGTAGATAAATACATTATCATGGTCGATAAATTTTAAACCTTGTCCAAAACCGCGAATCATAAATTTATCATCGCAGGTCAACTTATCCAAAGTGCTGTCAGGGAAATCAATCATCAAATGATTCACGCCGCCATGATGACCAATCACCGTACCAGTTTCTCCTTTAGCTTCGCCAGAAATTACCCGCGCCTGATTACCACAGCAGGCATGAAATTGATAACCATCTTCAGACTTTCGGTTTTTATGCGTGAGAGTGGAGGAAACACCAGGTTCGATATGTTCACCCGCCCAACCAAACACAGAGTCGCCAACTTTCACATTATAAGTGATGCCACCCGTACTCGGCCAAGAAAATACTTCGCCTTGACTGCCCACTTCAAAAGGCGCCCACATTTGTGCAGGTGATACCCCACCTTGTACGCCAGTCATCACCAATTGTTTACGATTCGTCTTTAAGCTCATCTTGTTCTCCAGTTTCTAGCTCACCCAATAAGTGATGGGGAATTTCTTTTTTTGCTTTTCCTGATAAGTCGGCAAGTGTTTTGACTTGGTTGACCAAGTTACCACGCCCATTTTTGAGTTGTCCCAAGGCTTTATCATAAGATTTCTGTGCTCTGCCGATGTGTGTTTGAATATCTTCAAACGATTCAATGAAACCAACAAACTTATCATGCAAGTTGCCTGCTTGTTTGGTAAGTTTGGCAACATTCTCCGATTGCCGTTCATAGCGCCAAAGCTGCTCAATGAGTTTGAGCGTGGCATATAAGGTGGATGGTGTGACCACGGCAATGCGTTTATCAAAAGCAGCCTCAAAAATGCTACTGTCGGCTTCAATTGCCATCAAGTAAGCGGCTTCAATGGGCATAAACATCAAGACATAATCAGGGGAATGAATACCTTCCAAGTGGTCGTAACGTTTGTTGGCAAGGGTTTGAATGTGGGTTTGAATACTTTTGCAGTGGGCACGGATACATTGTTGTTTTGTTGCATTATCTTGACTACTCATGGCACGTTCGTAGTCGGTCAAAGATACCTTGGCATCAATAATCACTTGTTTATTACCAGGCATATCAATAATTACATCAGGGCGTTGACGTTTGCCTTCATCGTTTACAAAAGATTGCTCACGTTTGAACTCATAACCCTCACGCAGACCACTGCTTTCTAAGAGTTTTTCTAGAATCATTTCACCCCAATTGCCTTGTGCTTTGCTATCGCCCTTTAAGGCTTGGGTTAGGTTTAGTGTGTCTTGGCTCATTTGTATATTGAGTTCTTTGAGTTGTGACAAGTGTTGGCTAAGTGCAGAGCGTGCTTCAATATCTTCTTTATGCACTTGCTCCATGCGTTGTTTAAAGTCATATATATCTTTTTGCATGGGTTTAATGATGTGATCTAGGGTTTCTTTACTGGATGCTGTCATCTTGGATTGTTTTTCTTCAAAGATTTGGTTGGCAAGCAGCTTGAATTCTTGGCTAAGTTTGGTTTTTGCCTCATCGAGTAAGGCAAGTTTTTCGGCGTGATGTTTTTGCGCTTGTTCGTGTTCACTTTGTAGTTTAGCAAGGTTGGTGTGCAGTTTGGTGTTTTGTTCTCTTAATTGCTCGATAAGGGTGTTTACCTTAAGTTCTTCTGCTTCATATCCTTTGAGCTTCTCATCTTTATGTTGTATACGTTGTTCTAATACTGCATTTTGCTGATTGGCTTGATTCAGCTGTAAGGACATATTAGATACAAGAGTTTCTTGTTGCTGCTTTTCCTGTGTTAAAACTTGATGCTGCTCGCGCAATAATGAAAATTCATGTTGTTGTGCACGTAAAAGTTGAGCTTCATTCTCCAGTTGTTGCTTCTTGCGCAAGGTAAGGAAAAACCAAGGTGCGATGATAATGAGCAAAATAGTGAGAAATATTAAGCTTACTGTAAGTGTGTTCACGTGTTTTTCTCCAAGGTCATATGATAACATCATATGCAAGTATGGGCTGATGATAGGGTGGTTACCATGCCTTTGCACTTGAAAAATGAATTGTGATATAAATTAATGAACACCACCTTTAGGGGATTGCACTATATAAAACAATAGCTTATATGTTGTTTTTGGGTATGGTTGCGCCGATGAAGAAGTGCGTATTGATATTATTTTTCTTGTTGTTTTGTTCTCAGCAAACACTCGCTATGGGGTTTGGTCAGGCATCCTTGCATAGCCATTTGGGTGAACCGTTGGATGTGCGTGTGCCATTAATCATGGAAAAAGGCGAAACAGTGCAACAGTTTAAGGTGCAATTGGCCACGCCAAGTGAATACCTAAGCTTGGAACAAGTGCCACCACAGTCGTACCATGATATTCGCGTTGATATACAAATTTCTGCTTCTTCCACAGCTGAGGTTTATATTCATTCTAGTTATGCTGTTGATGAAGCAATTCTTGTTTTGGTTTTAAAAGTAAAACGAGGTAGAGGTGTTTTTTATAAAAAAATGCAGTTCTTTTTGGATGCTTTGGATATTCAGCCGACTAAAAAAACATCATGGGTGAGTCGTCCGAATGAAGCCGTGAAATATACGGCATCGCAACAACCACAAGGCAATCAAACTGAGTTCTTGCAAACGCCAACCAATCAGAACATTGCATCTTTTGCACGCACTGCTGATTGGTCGCGGCGGAGCAGTTATGGCCCAGTACAGTATGGTGATAGTTTGAGTGAAATTGCATATCGGTTGCGCAAAGATAAACGTTGGTCGAACCAACAAATCATGTTGGCATTGTTTGATGCTAATCCCGAAGCATTTGTTCATCAGGATATTAACCAGTTGAAGAAAGGTCGTTTTTTAAAAGTACCTGATGATGTTGCTGTAAAACAGTTTGTGAACTCCGAACGGTACCAAAGCTTAAAAGCATTGTTGCACCCAGTAAAAGCACAAGAAAATAATAGAAGAAAAGTGGGTGAATCAGCTTCGCTTGCGCAAAATAAACAAGCTGGTTCACCATCGTTTCGTGGGCGGATTTCTTTGGGTTTACATGAAGATTTGGCAATGTCACAGGAGAATTCCGAAGTGTTGCAACGGTTGGATAAGCTGGAACCTATGTATCAACAAGCCATGGCAACAGGTTTACGGCTTGATGGTATGGATACCAAGGTAGAGGCGCTGGCAAAAGAGTTGGGTCAGTTGCGACATAAGGTGGACGCCTTATCTCGCATACAAACAAGGCCTGCGCCTGAATCGGGTTCGTATGCTTGGTTTTGGTTTTTTGGCTTGTTGCTGTTAAATATTGTTTTGTTTGCGGTTTATTTTTATAGAAAACAAATGAAGTCATGGCAAAACAAGTTGATTGAGGCACAGCAAAGTATGCTGCAGTCAGTAGCAAATGGTGATGTAAAAGACGTGAAAAATTATCAAAATATAGATAGTCAAACGTCTAGTGTGCTGGAACAAAACAAAGAAGCTTGGGATGATGAAAATCAAGTTGTGGGTTTGGATGAATATGACAGTATGGTAGGTGATGATGTATCGGGTACACACGACAACCAAGGGTTGGATGTTATTTCAATCGGTCATATGCCTAGTGTTGCAGAAGCAGATGTGGACCATGACTATGTGAGTTTGTTTGAAGAAGCAGTGCATAAGAAAGACTGGCAGCAAGCGGAAAAATATTATGCTTTGATGGATGATAAAGAAAGTTCACGCCCAAGAATTCAAGCGTTGTGGGTGGAGAAACTCCACCGTTCGAATAATATTATGGAGCGTAATCTTACGCTGCTCAACCTTTCTCGGCTTTATGAGTATGATCAATGGCATCGGTTTTGTTCGTATTTTGATCAAGATATTTGGCATGAACTGCAAGATGAAAAAGTGATCAGTTATACGGGCAAGGTTGTGGAGCCTGAGATGGATAAAATGAATCAACAACTTATGGCCAGTGAGCAAGGTATTGATAAAGCAGACCCTGTTTTAGACTTGTCGGAAGCGGGACGATTTGATATTACGGTTCAAGATTTTCAGGTAGGTATTAAAGACAGTGTTGACAATGCAATGTTGGATACATGGGATGAAAAAGGTGAAACGGGTGCACATAAGGTCGAGCAAGCCTTAGAGGATGATTCCATTGTGGGTATGTGCAGGGTTGACGCTGATGATATTGAACCTATAGCTAAAGATGATACTTCAGCTTTAGCACTAGACTTTGATTTTGAACTGGATACCGATTTAGGTGTTGAATCTGTTGAAAAGTATCAAAACCTTACAAAAGGTGTGGTAAATCATATAAACAATGGTGAAGATGATACAGTGATGGTCACGCCTAAAATGTTAGATGTTATGGAAGCTAAAAAAGCTGAGTCTATCAAAAAAGAAAATTGATTTAATGTTCAGCGATGGCAAATGCCATGGCAGTACCATCGTCATCAGTTAAAGAAATATGGATATGTTTGATGCCTAAGTTTTGCGCTGTCAGTTGTGCATTTCTATGCAGCTTTATTTCAGGTTTGCCGCTTTTAAGGTATATAACTTCAATGTCTCTCATCGCAAAACCAATAAACCCTGTGCCCAGTGCTTTGGATACGGCTTCTTTGGCAGCAAAAAACATAGCTAACCTTCGATGTGTACCGCGTTGTTGTGCCAAATGGTATTCGGCATCTGTAAATACGCGCTGAATAAAACGCATGTCAAACCGCATTACAGATTGCTCTATGCGTTTGATTTGCACAATATCCGTGCCGATGCCTACAATGCTCATGGGCAACAGCTTAATCGACGTGTTTTTTTTTGGAAGCACCTATAGACGATATGCGTGCTTGTGCTTACAGTTGTTGGTCTGCTTGGGAGGTCTGATGACAGCAAAAACATATGATATAGTGATTGTTGGTGCAGGTGTGATTGGATCTGTGCTAGCCTTAAGTTTAGCAAAAGAAGGTTATACTATTGCGCTATTGGATGCACAAGATCCATCATTGGAGCCCACTAACCCTGAGCGCGTGATTGCTTTATCGGAAGGTTCTAAACGTTACCTTTCTAGTCTTGGTGTTTGGGATGATATAGCAGCGGGTGGTGCGGGTTTGATTCAACATATTGCTGTTCGTGAGCCACAAAATATTGGTGCTGTGGATATGTCGCATCAAGAGCTGGATAGTGATGCGTTGGGTTATGTGTTGGAAATTCGACATGTGCTTGCCCCAACTCAGCAGGCTTTTACTGACCACATCAAAAGCATGTATGGTGTGCAGTGTTTGGGTTTTAGACAAGATGAGGCAGGTATTTGTTTGCAGGTTCAAGATGGTGGTAAACAACTAGAGATTCAAGCCCGTTTATTGATAGGTGCTGATGGTACCCATAGTTTTATTCGCAGTTTTGCGGGCATTCAAACTTATGGTTGGGATCATAATCGTTTGGGTATTGTGGCATCTATTGCGTGTGAACATGGGCACAACAATACGGCTTATGAATGTTTTAAAGAAGAAGGCCCTTTGGCGCTGCTTCCTTTGGCTGATGATAGGTTTTCTCTGGTGTGGTCGGTTGCACCCAAAACAGCAGTGGAGTTGTTAAACCTGAACGATGAAAGTTTTTTGCATATATTACACAACGAGGTGGGTGATGAAATTATGGGGAAACTTGGTCGTTTCACATCGATGGGCAAACGCGCCTCATTCCCACTGGAACTGAGGGTTGCAAAATCCTTTGCGCAGGGGCGTGTATTGTTGGCAGGTAATGCTGCGCACACCATTCATCCGATTGCAGGACAGGGTATGAATTTGGGGTTAAGGGATGTGGCGGTGTTGGCAGATGTTTTACAGCAAACATGGGCAAAAGAAGATTTAAATAAACCGTTGATTGGACAAACCTATGCTGAACGTAGGCGGTTAGATACTTTGGCAGTTGCAGGGTTTACAGAGGGTGTGTTGGAAACATTTGCATCATCATTTTTGCCCAAACGCTGGTTGCGTGGGAGAGGTTTACAAATGATGCAATCTACCCCTGTACTCAAACAGTTTTTGTTAAAACAGGCAGCAGGCATAGCTCAGCTTGAAGGGTTGAAATCATGAAACAGAAAAATGTTTTGCAAGGTGAATATGTTGACCTCGTGATTGTGGGGGGCGGTATGGTGGGTTTGATGCTTGCTGCAGCATTGCGTCATACAGGTTTGCATATTGTGGTGATTGAGCGGGCAGTGTATCAACCCATGATGTCTATGGGTTTGGATTGTCGGGTATCCGCTATTGTGCAGGCTAATGTAAATATCTTAAAAAGTGTGGGTGTTTGGCAGTATTTACAAGACAAAGCAGGGCTGATGACATCTATGCGTATTTGGGATGGGCAAGAGCAGGGTGGTATTCGTTATGAAGCGGCTGAAATCAGTGAAGATAAGCTTGGTATATTGGTAGAAAATGCCACTTTGATTCAAGCTTTACAGGATACGCTCAAAGAAAGTGAAAGTGTTGAGCTTCTTTGTCCTGAATCGGTGGCTTCTGTGTTTTGGAAACGTGATGGGGTGGAGGTTGTCTTAGAGAGCGGACAGGTATTCAATACACCTTTGATTGTGGGTGCAGATGGTGGTCGTTCGTGGTTGCGTGGGCAAGTTGATATTGATGTGTTTAGTCGTGATTATGCGCAAAAAGGCATTGTCGCAACAGTGAAACCACGTTTCTCACATCAAAATACAGCCACGCAACGTTTTTTAGAGACAGGGCCTTTGGCATTGTTACCCATGAAAGATGATATGTGCTCTATTGTATGGAGTGCATCCAACGCACGTGCAGATGAATTATTGGCACTATCCGACAGCGATTTTTTACAAGAACTTAATTTGGAAGTAGGTGGTGTATTTGGTGGTATTGCTGATGTTGGCCAACGGGCTGCGTTTCCACTTCAGGCGCAGTTGGCACGACATATGGTTCGCCCACGGTTGGCTTTGATTGGTGATGCGGCCCATAGTATTCATCCACTGGCAGGTTTGGGTGTTAACCTTGGCTTGCGCGATGCTATGGTATTGGCGCAAGAAATTGTTGATGCACGCAAATTTGCGGAAGACTGGGGTGATATGGATGTGCTCTCGCGCTACATGAAGCAGCGTATGCCTGATGTATTGATGACCATGGCAAGCATGGAAGCTTTACATCGAACATTTCAAGTGCAAATGCCTGCTTGGATAAAGTTGCGCGGTTTAGGCATGAAGGTTTTGGGTAATGCAGGTGTCGTTAAGCAGCTTTTAATGAAAAATTCGACAGGTATAAACATGCCCGTACCGCATACTATAGAATAACGTATTTTAGGCTTTAACCAACTTAATGCTGCCGTTTTCGATTAGCTCTTGAAGCTGACCCAAGAGAGCTTTTTCGTGGGCATCAATAATACCATCTTCATCAGCAAGCATCATAATTTGCTCGCGTTCTTCAGGTGTTATTTTTTCATCAGCAATAGCAGCTTTAATCATGGTGTTAAGTTTGGCTGCAGAAGGGCTTAATTTGTGCATTTTTTGCTCCTAACGGGTTTTAAATTTGTAGTCAGAACCCATGAAAAGATACAAGCAAATACGATGCCATTATTCGTGGTTTTGTCAGTTGTAAGTGTAATCGGTTTTGGATGTTTGTCTGAATACTTGACCAAAAGAGTTGTAAATACATAATGCGCGCTCATTTCTTGCCCTGCTTTATTGTGATAAGTAGAGCTGTGGAGGCTTGATGCAATCGCAAAAAGATAAATTTAGCCTTACACTTCAAGGTCTTGCAAAATCTGGTCGGCAATGGGATGAGGTTGTGCCACTGGCATTGTTGGCAGATGTGAGTTTTGGTGATTTGAATGTTGAATCGCCGCTGTTCAGCGATATGCAGTGGAAAGGTAGCTTGGAGCCAGTTGCTGGTCAGTTTGTTTTGACTGGTTGTTGGCAGATGCATGTGCCAAGGCGTTGCGGGCGTTGTAATGTTGAGTTTGCATCACTGATGAAGGCTGATGTACATGTGGTATATGAGCTTGGACAAAAGCATAAAGACTTGGCTGCTGAAGAAGAGTTAAGCCCGGAAGATTGCGAACAAGAGTTGTTACCTTCGCCAGGTGAGTTGAACATGCTGGATGTATTGCGTGAACAATTTTGGTTGGCATGGCGACCTATGGTTGTTTGTTCGCAGGATTGTAAGGGTTTGTGTTTGCAATGTGGTGTTGATTTGAACCGTGACACGTGTGACTGTCATGGTCAGGTGAAAGAAAACCCGTTTGCAGCACTGAAAGATTTTAAGTTTGATGCTTGATTGCGTTTTCCCTGTTAGGGTGCGCAAATAAGCTAAAAAAATGCGCGAAAGCGTGATGAATTTCGTAGTGATACGAAGGAGTATAAAATGGCTGTACCAAAGAGAAAAACAAGTGCTTCAAAACGTAATATGCGTCGTGCGCACGATACCATTAAACTTTCAGGCATGAGCGAATGTACAGAGTGCGGTGAAATGCACCGTCAGCATTATGCTTGTCAAAGTTGTGGTCATTATAAAGGCCGTGAGGTTGTGGCAACAGCTGAAGCTTAATGCCTACAGCAAAGAAAACTTCAACACAGGCTGCTTCTAAGCAAGCATTGGTGCCTGTGGAACAAAAAATAGCACGCATTCTTTTGGATGGACATGGTGGTGATGGTGCCCCTGATGTTGTTCTTGATGCGTTGAAAGATACGATAACTTCGTCTTCATTGAAGGCGAAGTTTGGCGTATGTGGCTTGCCAGAAGTGATGGAGCCTGCTTTGAAGGCGCGTGGTCTTGATGGGTTGGTGGATATTATCCCTGCCACAGAAGTGATTACCATGGAAGATTCACCTGCAGTTGCCGTGCGGCGTAAAAAACAATCTTCGATTCATGTGGCAGCAAGAGCTGTGCGTGATGGTGATTGGGATGCCATGGTCAGTGCGGGTAATACTGGTGCTTTGATGGCGATTTCTAAATTAATCTTAAAAACACTGCCAGGCATTGATAGACCAGCCTTGGCATCGATGATTCCTGCCAGTGATGGCGGTACATTCTTTCTTGATATTGGTGCAAACATCGATTGTTCGTCAGAACATTTGGTGCAACTTGCGGTGATGGGCAGTTGTTATTTACAAGCTGCTGAAGGTGTTGAAAACCCAAGGGTTGGGCTGCTTAATGTAGGCACAGAAGATGGCAAAGGTACGGATGTAGTAAAAGTTGCAGGTGGCCGCTTAAAAACTTCAAGTTTGAACTTTATTGGTAATGTTGAAGGCACGGATTTGTTTTCAGACCGTGTGGACGTGGTGGTTTGTGATGGTTTTGTGGGTAATGTTGCCTTAAAAACCATGGAAGGTGTTGCGAATTTAATGCTCAACACCATTAAAAAGGAACTAACATCTAGTCTATTGTCAAAAGTTGGTGCTTTATTATCGCGAAAAGCTTTAAAACGCGTCAAAAATGCCTTGCATCCCAGTGAACATAATGGTGCCCCTTTACTTGGTTTGAATGGTATTGTGGTGAAAAGTCATGGTGGTACGGACGTGCGTGGTTATGTTTGCGCCATTGAAGTTGCGATTCGTGAAGTGGATGCCAATTTGATTGAACGTACGATAGATACGATGAACGTGATGGCTGAGGCTTCTACATGAAACATACACATATCATTGGTGTGGGTGGTTATTTACCTGAAAATGTCATGAGTAATGATGACTTGGCAAAAGTTGTAGATACATCCGATGCATGGATTCGTGAGCGCACAGGTATTACTCAGCGCCATATTATTGCCAAAGATGAATATACATCGGATTTGGCAACACGTGCAGGGGCGCAAGCTTTGGAAGATGCTGGTATCAGTATAGATGATATTGATGCGATTGTGGTGGCAACAACAACGCCCGATATGATTTTCCCATCAACGGCTAGCATGGTGCAACATAAACTTGGTGGCAAAGGTTTTCCTGCTTGGGATATTCAGGCGGTATGTTCTGGTTTTGTATATGGCTTGGCACAAGTAGACGCTATGATGCGTGGTGGTATGTTTAAACGTGTATTGCTGATTGGTGCAGAATCGATGAGCCGAATTTTAGACTGGCAGGATAGAAACACCTGTGTGTTGTTTGGTGATGGTGCGGGTGCTGTTGTTTTAGAAGCCAGAGATGAAGACGGTGGTATTGTAGGCTCCGTCTTGCATTGTGATGGCTCCTATCGAGACTTGTTGCTTGCGAAACATGCACATCCAGGTGCCAGCCCGCATAATAACCGTCTAGATTTAAATACGGATGCAGCAGGCGTTGCCGCTGTAGAAATGAAAGGCAATGAAGTGTTTCGTTTTGCCGTCACCAAGCTTGGTGAAGTGGTGAAAGAAGTGCTTGAGAAATATGATATTCAGCAGAATGAGCTGGATTGGTTGGTGCCGCATCAAGCCAATATTCGTATTTTAAATGCCACGGCTAAAAAATTAAACATGAGTACAGATCAAGTAGCGCTGACAGTGGCTAAACATGCCAATACATCGGCAGCCTCTGTGCCTTTGGCATTGAATGATATTTACCGCGCTGGCAAAGTGAAAAAAGGACAGTTGTTACTGCTTGAAGCATTTGCTGGTGGTTTTGCATGGGGTGCCAACCTCGTCCGCTGGTCTAAATAAGTTCATATCACAGCTTATTTGTCCGCGAGCAGCGTCAAATATGCTCACTTACAATAGTAAGCTGCGCTTCTTTTCCTTGCTAGCGAACAAAACACTGTAATCTGAATCTTATTTAATATGTAACAGTTTGAAATTAAATAGTTTAGGAGTTTGTTTTGAGTTCTAACGTAGTATTTTTCTTTCCGGGGCAAGGTTCCCAATCTAAAGGTATGCTGGCAGATTTGATTGCTGTTGAAGCCGTGGTTGCAGATACATTTGCACAAGCATCTGATGTTTTGGCTTATGATATGGTCGCATTGGTGACCGAGGATGCTGATGGCAAACTTGATCAAACCGAATATACCCAACCTGCATTATTAACCGCTTCAACAGCGCTTCATCGTTTATGGACCGCACGCGGTGGCGCAAACCCTGCACAAGTGGCAGGACATAGCTTGGGTGAGTATTCGGCATTGGTTGCAGCAGGTGCATTAGACTTTTCGGATGCTGTACAATTGGTTGCATTTCGTGGTCAGGCAATGAGCAAAGCAGTGCCTGCTGGCGTGGGCAAAATGGCTGCGATTATCGGGCTTGATGATGATAAAGTGGTTGCGCTTTGTGAACAAGTTTCAGAAGATGATTCTAAAGTTTGGGCTGCTAACTTTAATTGTCCTGGGCAATTGGTGGTGGCAGGACATGCCGCAGCAACAGAGCGTTTGATGGATGCTGCCAAAGAGGCAGGTGCGAAACGTGCACTTCCATTGGCTGTTTCAGCACCTTCACATACACCACTTATGCAAGATGCAGCCGATGCCATGGCTGAAAAATTATCAGGTATTACGATTGATACACCAACATGCCCAGTTTGGAGCAATGCGCGAGCCACAACCTTAACTTCAGCCGCAGATATTCGTGATGCATTGGTTGAACAGTTGGTTTCACCAGTACGTTGGACGGAAATAGTTCAACAATTGAGTGGCCAAGGTGTAAACCAAGCCATTGAAATGGGTCCGGGTAAAGTGTTGGCTGGTTTGGTGCGCCGTATTGATAAAAATATTAGTGTAGCTTCGGTACAAACAAGCGATTTAATGAATAAGGTGTTGGGAGCGTAATGATGAGTCATAAGAAAGTTGCAATCGTAACAGGCGCAAGCCGCGGTATTGGTTTTGCCATTGCTGAAGGTTTTGCTAAAGCAGGATATAATTTGGCCATTTGTGCGACCCGCGAAGCTACAGTGAATGCATCTGCGGATAAATTAAAAGCTTTGGGTGTAGAAGTTTTGCCCGTGGTGGTGGATGTAACCGACGGCACTGCCGTCAAAACTTTTGTTCAAGATACCGTTAAACATTTTGGGCGTTTGGATGTGTTGGTAAACAATGCAGGTATCACCAAAGATGGTCTTGCCATGCGCATGAAAGCAGAAGATTGGCAGGCTGTGATTGATACCAATTTAACTTCGGTGTTCCATGCTTCACAAGCCGTGCTTAAACCCATGATGAAAGCGCGCAGTGGACGTATTATCAATATATCATCCGTGGTAGCATCTATGGGTAACCCTGGTCAATTAAATTATTGTGCTTCTAAAGGTGGCATTGATGCCATGACCCGTTCACTGGCGTATGAAGTGGGCTCGCGTGGTATTACAGTGAATGCGATTGCACCCGGTTTTATTGCCACAGCCATGACCGATGAATTGGGTGATGATGCGAAGAAATCATTGGAAACACGTATTCCGCTGGGTCGTTTGGGTTCGCCCGAAGATATTGCTGCTATGGCGTTGTTTTTGGCGGGTGACGGTGCGGCTTATATCACAGGTCAGGTATTACATGTGAATGGCGGCATGTATATGTAATGGATTGGGTTAAAAATTTTTAACTATTGATTGCTTGTCAAAAGGCTGTGAGAACTTTAAACTAGCGTTATGCGTGTTTTTGTTCTGACAGCCTTTTTTGCTTTGCAACTATCTGTGTTTACATGTGGATTTGATATTCATGTGCATACGATGGTGGGCGATGATATTGCTCAGGTTGCCCAATCCCAAGGCGGGGATGCAACACAACACCAGAACAATGATGTTGACCATGCATGCCATATTCACACCTCGCATACATTGTTAGATTTTGCTTCAGTGACAACCCATGAAGTGCCACTGTTTGCTTTTGTGGTTGAACATCTTTGGGCAGAGCCCAACCTGAAAAAACTTCAGTTCTCTATCGATTACCCTCCTAAAACTACAGTATAGTTGTTATCACTTGCAGCCCACGGCTGTTAAGTTTTAATAACTTTTCCCCAAATCTAAAATAAATTAATTACACAGGGGGAAACTGTGAAAATTCGTTATATAACGATAGGTATGCTTATGAGCATATTACCGTGGGCTGCACATGCAACCACGCTAGAAGAAGCCATGGCTATGGCAAAAAGTAAACATCCTGAACTTCAGATGTCGGTATTGGATAATGATGCAGCGCGCGCGCAATTAAGTTCACAAAGTTCGTATGCTTATAATCCTGAAATATCATTGGAATACCAAGATAGAAAACTTAATGGTGGTGGAAATAGCGCTGATTATTATATAGGGCTTTCACAAGGTATTGAATTGGGTGGGAAACGTGGTTACCGTGAAGATGCTGCCCAGTTTGCTTTGCAACAAAGTACTTATCAGACCGATATTTTACGGCAGCAGTTAAGTATTAATGCAGCGCGTGCTTTTGTGACACTTTATTTTGCAAAACAAACACTGGATATTCGTGTACAACAGGCTGCATCACTTAAAGCATTAAGCGCAGGTGTAAAGCGACAGCTGGATGTAGGGGATGCCAATGTTTTGGATGCCAATTTGGCGCAGTCTGCTTATGTGACGGCATTAAGTGCAGTCACAGCGGCACGTCAAAGGTATGCGCTTGTTCAAGCACGTTATCAGAATTCGGTAGGTCAGAACTTGGCTGAAAATATTGCGTTTACCTTGCCCCAATTGCAGGCAGACTGGAAAATGCCCGAAAATCCTTTGTTTGTTGCCAAGTCATTTCGAGCTGAATTGGCAGCGCTTAAGGCTAAAGTGAAACAATCACAAGCTGAATCAGAGCTTGCAGATGCCAATCGCTTTTCGGACCCTACAATTAGTTTGATGAAAGGTAGGGAAGCGGGTGAGGACTTGGTGAAGTTGGGTGTGAGTTTTGCTTTGCCTTTTACCAATACGCGCAAAGGAACATATCAAGCTTCGCTAGCAAAAGCTATGCGCAATCAAGGCGAATTGGATTGGTTTGAGCGGAAACTCGTGCTTGAGGTTGATGCGGCAGTGATGAATCACGGTTATGCCATGCAAGCTTTAAAACAAAGCCACCTAATGGATCAAGAAATGGGTGGTAGTAACAGTATAAAACTTGCCAAAGCTGCATTTGATGCAGGCGAATTAAGCCTTGAAGACCTAGTGATTCATATCAATCAGGCATTAGAGGCGCGTTTAACCACATTAAATATCGTAAAACAGGGCTGGTTTGCCCGTATTCGTCTAGCAGAAGTGCTTGGGCGACCAGAATATATTCTCCAAGGAATTCAAAAATGAAGAAAATTATAATTATCATCAGTACAATGGTATTGCTCATGAATATACCTGTGCTTGCTGAAGAAGCTGGGCATGCACATGAAGAAAAAGCAGGTCAACATGCTGAAGCAGGACATGGTGGCGGGCATGAAGAAGAAGGTGAACCCATTAAACTTAGCCCTGAACAAATCAAACAAGCAGGCATTCAAACATTGATTGTTCAACATCAAACTGAAAAACGGGTGGTCACAGCACCGGGAAGCGTATCACAGAATGGTTATCATTTGGCAGAAGTAACTGCATTGGTGGATGCTGTGGTAGATGCACGCCATGTACGTTTGGGTGATAAAGTGAAAAAAGGAAAAAAACTTGTGACGCTTACCAGCTCTGCTTTGGCACAAAGCCAAGCTGATTTTTTAAGAGCAGAAGCATCTTTTCGCACCAGTAAACTGGATTTGCAACGTTTAGAAGGGCTGGTTAAAGAAAAAATTGTCTCTCAAGCACGTTTCCAACAAGCACAAAGCAGTTATCAAGCTGCGCGTGCCAACTTGGCAGCAGCCAAAGCATCATTGTCTTCTTATGGTATGCGCAATAGAGATATTGATGCATTGATGACAACCAAGCGGTATGGCAAACTTGTATTGCGTGCACCCAGTGCTGGTACTGTCACTGCGGATACATTTCATTTGGGGCAACATATCGCAGCAGGTACACGTTTGATGCAGATAGTGGATGAGTCTTCAGTTTGGGTTGAAGTAAAATTGCCCCAATCACAAATTGCAGGTATTCAAGCTGGTGAAGATGCTTTGGTAACGACTAAAAACAACAAAACAAGTTACCCAGCTAAAGTGATTAATGTATATCATCAACTGGATACGACGACACGAACGGTTGGTGTTCGATTAGAGGTACAAAATCCAGAAGATAAGTTGCACCCCGGTATGTTTGTGACGGCTGAAATTCAATCGGGGCGTGGTGATGCTGAGGTATTGTTATTACCAGAGCAGGCAGTACAACGCCAAGGTAGTGAGTTGATTGTCTTTGTTGAAGAAGAACCTGGTCATTTTGAACGCCGAGAAGTGGAAGTGGGCAAAACCAGTATGGGTTTTATACCCATCACCAAAGGTATTGCCGAGGGTGAGAATGTAGTGATTAAAGGTGCATTTGTACTTGCTTCAGAGCTAGCGAAATCTGGCTTTGCAGTACACAACCATTGAGGTTAACCTATGTTTCCTAAAATTATAGATGCGGCAACGCATAATCGTTTTTTAATCCTTTTATTGCTCATTGGTTCTATGGCGTACGCTATCTTTGTGGTGCCCAAGCTTAACCTTGATGCATTTCCTGATGTGACCAATGTGCAGGTACAAATCAATACAGAAGCACAAGGTTTGGCCTCTGAAGAAGTGGAGCAGTTGATTACGTATCCTATTGAGGCGGTGATGTATGCCTTGCCTGATGTGGAAGAAGTACGTTCCATTTCCAAAACAGGTTTGTCGGTGATTACTGTTTCTTTTAAAGAAGGCACGGATATTTATTTTGCCCGCCAATTGGTCTTCCAAAAGTTACAAGATGCCAGTCAAACTGTGCCATCTTGGGCAGGTACACCCAAAATTGGTCCCAATACATCAGGGCTTGGTCAGGTATTTCAATACATTATCAAATCATCTCCTGATACCAATTATGATGCTTTAACATTAAGGGCATTGAATGATTGGGTGGTGAAATTGATGTTAATGCCTGTGGAAGGTGTGACTGAGATTTTATCTTATGGTGGTGAAGTGCGCCAATATCAGGTGCAGGTTAATCCTGATAAATTGCTTTCTTATGGTTTGCATATGAAGGATGTGGTGACAGCGATTGAAGCCAATAACCGCAATGCAGGTGGTTGGTATTTACCCCAAGGTGATGAACAACTTGTGATTCGTGGTGTGGGCTGGGTGCCCGGTGGTGAAGATGGTTTAAAAGCCATTGCCATGATGCCGATTAAAACGGTGGATGGTGTTTCCATTCGTGTGGCTGACGTGGCAAAAGTGGCGTTTGGTGGTCAAATTCGTCAAGGTGTGGTCACCATGACAGAGCGGCTTGATGATGGAAGCATCAAACAGCTTGGCGAAGTGGTGGTGGGCATTGTGATGAAACGTTTTGGTGCCAACACCAAAAACACCATTGATGATGTAAAATCACGCCTTGAAATTGTACAAAAGTCTATGCCTGAGGGTGTAACGATTCAGCCATTTTATGACCAGTCAGACTTGATTGATAAAGCGGTTTGGACGGTAGAGAAAGCACTGTTGGAAGCATTTGTTTTGATTATTATCATCCTACTCTTGTTTTTGATGAATATAAGAGCTGCCTTTTTGGTGTTGTTGTCCGTGCCAATTTCGATTTTATCGGCTTTGGCAGTGATGGAGCATTATGGTATTTCGGCAAACTTGATGAGTTTGGGTGGATTAGCCATTGCCATTGGTATGATGGTGGATGGCTCGGTGGTGATGGTGGAAAACATCTTTAAACACTTGGAAAAGGTGAAAGATGGTGACCATGGTATTGCCTTGCGTATTGCAGAAGCTTCCAAAGAAGTTGCTCGCCCTGTGTTATTTGCGGTGTTGATTATTATGCTGGTGTTTACCCCCTTGTTTTCACTTGAAGGCGTGGAAGGTAAGATGTTTACACCCATGGCATTGTCGATTTGTTTTGCCATGTTTGCCTCATTGCTGGTGGCGTTATTTGTCATGCCAGTATTGGCAACTTATATGTTTACCAAAGGTGTTGTGCACAAAGAAAGCCCTGTACTTGCACCGATTGCGCGTGTTTATCACAAAGTTTTAGCGCGGGCTCTGGCAAAACGAAAAGTTGTGGTGGGTGGTGCAGCAGTTGCATTTGTACTGACGCTTTCAACACTACCATTTCTTGGTACAGAATTTGTTCCAGAGCTTGAAGAAGGCACGCTTGCCATTCGTGTGACACTTGCGCCTTCTTCATCGTTGCTCTTTGCCAAGGCTACAGGTGAAAAACTAGAGAAAGTGTTGATTGAGAACTTTCCCGAGGTGACTTATGTTTCAGCGCGGACGGGGCGAGCAGAAATTGGTGGCGACCCTGAACCCGTGTCGAATGTGGAATTGTTTGTCGGCTTAAAACCTGTGTCAGAGTGGACAAGTGCATCCAATCGTAAAGCATTACAAAACTTGATGCGTGAAAAAATGGAGGTGGTACCTGGTCTTTTGATTTCGTTTACGCAACCGATTGCGATGCGTGTGGATGAGTTGCTATCGGGTGTAAAAGCTGCACTTGCCATCAAACTTTTCGGACCTGACCTTAAAGTGTTGGCTGAAAAAGGGAAAGAAATCGAAAAACTAACCAAAAGTGTGCAAGGCACGCGTGATGTGGAAATGGAACAAATTGCGGGTGAAGCGCAATTGGTGATTCGCCCTGATCGCAGTAAATTGGATAGTTATGGTATTCCTGTGGATGATGTGATGACGCTGGTTGCCGATGCCATTGGCGGTTCTTCTGCGGGTCAGGTGATTTCTGGCAATGAACGTTATGATATTTATGTGCGTTTGGCTAAAAACTATCGCAATAATGCAGAAGTGATTGGTGCATTGATTTTGCAAACTGCATCGGGTGCATGGGTGCGCCTTGAGGACGTGGCAAGCATTGGTGTGGAACAAGGCCCGCCGATGATTAAACGTGATGACGTGCAACGCCGTATTGTGATTCAAAGCAATGTGGAAGGTCGAGATATGGGCAGTATTGTGGCTGAGCTTGATCAGCGTATTCAAGCTGAAATTGAATTGCCTACAGGTTATTCGGTGGTGTTTGGTGGGCAATTTGAAAATCAAAAACGGGCGCAAGCCAAGTTGATGGTGGTAGTGCCACTTTCATTGTTGATGATTTTCTTGCTGCTATATTTCATGTTCCATTCAGCGGGCCAAGCCACATTGATTATGTTGAATGTGCCGATGGCATTGATTGGTGGGATTTTAGCATTACTGGTATCGGGTCAATATTTATCCGTGCCGTCCAGTATTGGTTTTATTGCACTCTTTGGTGTGGCTGTGCTCAATGGCGTGGTATTGGTGGATGCGATTAACCGACATTTGGGTGATAGTGTTGATGTGGATGAGGCGATTCGTCATGGTTCTGAAAGCAGACTGCGGCCTGTATTGATGACTGCCTTGATTGCAGGGCTTGGGCTTGTGCCATTATTGCTGGCAACTGGCATTGGCTCTGAAATCCAAAAACCACTGGCAACTGTTGTGGTTGGTGGTTTGGTTTCCTCTACATTTTTAACCTTATTTGTGTTACCTTGTTTGTATGCATATTTTAGTAAAGGAACGGTAAGTGACGCACGAAGGACATAATCATGTAAACGATAGCCATGAAGGACACCACCATGGTTTGGGTGCTGCGCTGTGGTTAACAGCAGCATTTATGTTGGTCGAACTGGTGGGTGGGTATATTTCAAACTCATTGGCTTTGATGGCGGATGCAGGACATATGGCATCCGATGTGATGGCACTTGGCTTGGCAATGGTTGCGCAGCGTATTGCTGCGCGACCTGCGCATGCAGGCATGACCTATGGTTATGGGCGCGTTAAGGTGCTTGCAGCACAAGTCAATGGTTTAACATTATGGTTTTTGAGTGGTTGGATTGTTTGGGAAGCTATAGGGCGCTTGGCCAATCCTCCTGAGGTGCAGGGAACTATGGTGTTGGTGATTGCTACTGTAGGTTTGTTTATCAACCTTATTATTATGCGTTGGTTGCATGGTAGTCATGATTTAAATACACGTGCTGCATACTGGCATGTGCTTGGTGATGCTTTGGGTTCAGTGGCTGCTATGGTTTCAGGGGCTGTGATTTTGTTAACAGGTTGGATGCCTATTGATCCAATATTATCCTTTTTTGTGGCTGCGGTGCTTGTTTGGGGAGGTTGGCGTTTGGTTCGTGAGACGACCTTGGAGCTGATGGAAGCCTTGCCAAAAGGGGTGGATATCAACCTTGTTCAACAGAAATTGTTGCAAGTGAAAGGGGTGGTTGGTGTGCATCATATGCATGTTTGGAAGCTACCCAATGCCAAACTTGCGGCCTCAGCACATATACAGGTGGAAGTGATGGAAGACTGGCCACAAACACTTTTGCTTTTGCAGGGGGTGTTGGCAGCCTACCATGTTGAACATGTTACGCTGCAAGCTGAGTTGGTCTGTTGCTCTGAAAGCATAGAAGGAAATTGTCGATAATGTTCGTTTATAGCTTATATTGGTTTGGAAGCGGTCTATAGATAGAGTAATATTTTTCTTGTCCTTATGGGCACTATCGGTAAGGTGGATTTTTTGTTAAGTCAAAGCTATTTATAGCTTTGAAGCTGGTTCACAAAAAGTGAGAAATAAAAAGTATGATTTAGGAACTTGCCAAAAGTGAAAGCTCACGTTAGAAGGCGGTTCTAATTTCAACTGGGAGGACAAACATGTCTGCAGAAATTGAAGCAAAGATTATTAAAATTGTAGCTGATCAACTGAATGTTGATGAAAGTGAAATCAACTCTGATTCATCTTTTGTTGATGACTTGGGCGCTGATTCTTTGGATACAGTAGAGCTAGTTATGGCATTCGAAGAAGAATTTGGCGTAGAAATTCCTGATGATGATGCTGAAGGTATTCAAAGCGTACAAAACGCTATTGATTATATCGCTGCAAAGGCTGACTAATTGTGAGTAAACGCGTTGTTGTCACGGGTGTAGGTCTTGTAACCCCACTTGGTACTGGAACTGATCAATCATGGAATAACCTTATTGCGGGTAAGTCGGGTATTGGTCGTATTACGCATTTTGATGCGGAAGCGGCGGGTATGGCTTTTTCCATAGCAGGTGAAGTGAATGACTTTGATGTCAACGCGTTTATCAACAAAAAAGATGCACGTAAAATGGATAGGTTTATTCATTTTGGTGTAGCAGCAGCAGATATAGCACTCAAACAATCAGGGCTAGAAATCACAGACGAAAACGCAAAACGCGTTGGTGTGGTGATTGGTTCTGGTATTGGTGGTATGCCTGCGATTGAAAAAACCATGCGTGCTTATGAAAAAGGTGGAGCCAGGAAGATTTCACCATTTTTTATTCCCATGACCATTATTAATATGGTTTCAGGTTGGGTATCCATGCTAACGGGTGCAAAAGGACCGAATACTGCAACAGTTACAGCATGTGCCACGGGTACACATGCTATTGGTGATGCATTTGAAATCATCGCTAGAGGTGATGCAGATGCCATGATTGCAGGTGGTGCGGAAGCTTGTGTTTGTGAGCTTGCCGTGGGTGGTTTTTCAGCAGCAAGAGCATTGTCCACACGTAACGATGATCCCCAAACAGCATCTCGTCCTTGGGATAAAGACCGTGATGGTTTTGTGATGGGTGAAGGTGCTGGTGTTTTGGTGCTTGAATCTTTGGAATCTGCACAAAAACGTGGCGCTGAAATCTTGGCTGAAGTGGTGGGTTATGGTATGTCAGGAGATGCTTATCATATGACATCGCCTGCACCAGAAGGCGAAGGTGGTGGTCGTTGTATGCAAGCTGCTTTGGATGGGGCAAAAATCAATCCTGAAGAAGTGGATTATATCAATGCACATGGTACATCAACCCCAATGGGGGATTTGTGTGAAACCCAAGGTATTAAAAATACATTTGGTGAGCATGCGAATAAATTGATGATTTCATCTTCAAAATCAATGACAGGGCATTTACTGGGTGCAGCAGGTGGTATTGAAGCAGCGTTCTCCGTGTTGGCTGTTCATCATGGTATTGTGCCACCAACGATTAACTTGGAAAATCCAAGTGAAGGTTGTGACTTGGACTATGTACCCAATACAGCACGTGAAGTGAATATTGATGTGGCTATTTCAAACTCATTTGGGTTTGGTGGCACCAACGCATCGGTTATTGTCCGAAAATTCAAATAATAGCAAAACAACAACTTTATACACGAACAATTACAGCAAGAGCATGCAGTGCTTTTGCTTTTTATGCTGCGCATCAACATCTTTGCAAAGCATTGTTAGAAGACCCTAAAGGTTCTGGGAAGCAGTTTATTGTTTCCCAAGCTGGGCAAACAAATACCCTTAAAAACAAACAACAACGCGATATATTTTTTAATACATGGCGTAAAGAAATTACAAGCTCACGTATCAACTTTCCAAGTTTACAATTTATTTTTTACTTGGCTTATGAAGCAGGTTTGTTGTTTGAAGACTTACCACAGCCCAAACATGAAAATGACAGCACACTGATTTGGTGGCACCAACCTGAATGGTCGTTGTGTTTTGATGATGAAACCAAACATATCTATATGTCATCCACGGTGTCTGAAGATGTGTTGGATATGTTGGAAGATTTATTGCAAGACACCATGCAGAACGCAACCTATCCGATGAAGATGGGGGCGGTTGATGAAACAAGGTTTGATTATCAACAAGCTGTGAATGCTGTAAAAATATATATTCAGGCGGGTGATATTTTCCAAGCCAATATTGCGCGCTTTTGGTCTTCGCCATTGTCTAAAAATAATTTATTCGCTCTGTACAGTAAACTTCGTGAAGTGAATCCCGCGCCTTTTGCCTGTTTTGTTGAAACAGATGAGGTCTCACTTATTTCAGCATCACCAGAGCGGCTTTTTTCTATCAGTGCAGATGGAGAAGTGTCGGCAAGGCCCATTGCAGGCACACGCAAACGCAGTGAAGGTGAGGCAGATGATGCTTTGCAACATGAGTTGCTTTTATCGGAGAAAGAACGCGCTGAACATATTATGCTGGTTGACTTAGAACGTAATGATTTGGGTCGCGTGTGTGAAGCGGGCAGTATTCATGTGGATGAATGTATGGTGATTGAAAAATATGCCACGGTGCAACATATTGTATCGAATGTACGCGGGAAATTGGCGCAAGGTTTTGATTTGTTGGATGTGCTTGCTGCCAAGTTTCCTGGTGGCACCATTACGGGATGCCCCAAAGTACGTTGTATGGAAATCATCCATGAATTAGAGCCACAGCCACGCGGTCCTTATACAGGCGGTGTGGGTTATATGGCATGGGATGGCAGTGTAGATATGAATATTCTCATTCGTACTTTTTGGCATCAAGATGAAACGCTACATTGGGCGGCTGGCGCAGGTATTGTTGCTGATTCTGTACCCGAACACGAACAAGTAGAAACCGAACACAAAGTGGCGGGTTTATTGCGAGCTTTTAATGATTAAACAAGTTGTAGTGACCGATGCTTGGTATGAACACGATGGTAAGTTGTTACTTAACCCAGCCCTTCAAGCTTATGAGCATCATTTGTTGAAGATGAAGCAGTCATGGGCAAAAAACATGGTGGTCACCCCATTATCTTGGTATGCCCAACAAGGCAAACAACCAGTGGCGGCTTTGTTAGCTGCTATTGCGCAAGGTCTACCTGCAGGTGCTAAGCAATATTGGGTCGCTTCGCCATTTCATGCGCGGCTAACACGAACCTCATTGCGGGTGATGCCTGAAGCCATGTTGGATTGGTCAGCGCAAGAAGGACAGCAAGTATGTGCTGCTGTGAACCCATTATTGGCAGAAGATGGGCTTGAGCTTTTTATGGTGGGTGATGTGCTTATGTTGGCAGCGCAAGATGTTTGGCAAGTGGATATGCCAGACTTTGCGCAGGTTTCGGGGCAAAGTTTGCCCAATCAACATCAGGGCAGTAAAGATGTAGGGCGTTGGTTGCGTATCATCACTGAAATACAAATGAGCTTGCATCAACATCAAGTGTTTAGCAAAGAAGGCATGCAAATTCATGGCTTGTGGTTTTGGGGGCAGTCAGAGACAGTTGCTGATATGCATGATTTAACATTGCCGCATGTTGCAACACGGAATATATATTTGAACACAGTGCTAAAAGCATTGGATAAACAGCAACATGCTTCAGTAATCGTGAGTGAGGCTGAGTTTTTACCATACTTGTTGCCTACACAATTACCCAATGATTGGTTGTTGCTTGGGGCAGGGCAGGCAGTAACCTTGCGTAGTCATGGCTTGACGGCAGCATTGGCAAAAGTAAAAAAACCAACTTGGAAAGGGATGTGAGTGGTTATGCAGTATTCAGCAGCAAAAGGTTTTAAAGCCGAAGCAGAAAAAAAGGTCGGTGTATTGTTGGTGAATCTTGGTACACCTGATGCACCAACGCCAGCGGCACTGCGTAGTTATTTAAAACAGTTTCTTGGTGACCCTAGGGTTGTCGAAGCCAATCGTTTGATTTGGTGGTTTGCACTCAATGTTATCATTCTTAATATTCGCCCCAAGAAATCAGCCCATGCTTATCAAACGGTGTGGACAGATGAAGGCTCACCCTTGATGGTGATTAGCGAGCAGCAACAAAAAGCTTTGCAAGCCAAGTTTACAGGTGATGAAGTGGTGATTGAGCTTGCGATGACTTATGGTAATCCAGCCATTGCGCAAGGCTTGAATAACTTGCGTGAGCAAGGATGTAATCGTTTATTGATTCTACCGCTTTATCCCCAATATTCAGGCAGCACCACGGCTGCAGTGACCGACCAAGTGTTTGATGTGCTTGGGTCATGGCGCAGAGTGCCCGATGTGCGTGTGTTGTCGGCATACCACGATGAGCCTGCTTATATTGATGCCCTAGCTCATTCAGTGCGTGAGCATTGGGGTAAACATGGTAAAGCCGAAAAATTGATGATGTCTTTTCATGGCATTCCAAAACGTTACGTGAATAATGGCGACCCATATCAGTTGCACTGCGAAAAAACCTCAAAACTTTTGGCTGATGCATTGGCTTTAAAAGATGATGAATGGATGCTTACTTTCCAGTCTATCTTCGGGCGTGAAGAATGGCTTCAGCCTTACACTGCAAGCCAACTTAAAACATGGGGTGCAGTAGGCATCAAAGATGTGGATGTGATTTGTCCGGGTTTTGCAGCGGATTGTTTGGAAACCTTAGAAGAAATCACGGTGGAAAATAAAGGCTACTTTATTGAAGCAGGCGGCAAGGACTTGCGTTATATCGCTGCGCTGAATGATAGGGATGACCATATTACTGCACTTGAAGGTCTAATAAAACGCGAATGTGTTGGTTGGTTATAAACCTTTTAGCAAACGAACACGGAAGGTTTTACCTTTAAGTTTGCCCGCGCCCATTTTTTGTTGGGCAATATTCACAACGCTGCTTTCCACAGCGACATAAGACCAGTTGTCACCAATATTAATTTTACCCACTTGTTTGCCAGCAATGCCACCTTCGCTGGTGAGTGCACCTAAAATATCGCCTGCGCGTAGCTTTTGTTTTTTGCCGCCGCCGATTTGTAGGGTCTGATAAGTTGCAGGTTTTGGTTTTTGCGCCAATACCGATTCAGGTGGTAAAGGCTCTGCTTTGATATCTTGCTTTAATACATCTGCAAATAAGGCGATTTGATGCCCTTCGTTAGGTGTGAACAGGCTGCAAGCTGTTCCCTTGCTGCCAGCGCGCCCTGTGCGCCCGATACGGTGGATGTGTGACTCAGGGTCATGCGCCAAATGGTAGTTGACCACCAAATCAAGGTTATCAATGTCTAAACCACGCGCAGCGACATCGGTTGCCACCAATACACTGATACTTTTATTGGCAAACTGAATCAATGTTTGGTCGCGGTCGCGTTGTTCCAAATCACCCGTTAAATCCAAGGCGCTAAAGCCATCTGCTACCAGTGTGTCGGTGACATCCTGTGCGTCACGTTTGGTGTTGCAAAAAACAACCGCAGATTCGGGAGCATAGGTTAAGAGTATGCGTTTGAGTGCATCCAAGCGTTGCCCATCATTTTGTAATTCAAAAAAGTGTTGGCTTATGGTGCTGCTATCGTGGATGGATTCCACTTTAATCACTTTAGGCTCGCGCATCATTTTCTTGGCAATGGTTTTTACCTTGCCTGAATAGGTTGCGCTGAATAATAAGGTTTGCTTTTGAGAAGGCGTTTGTTGATTGATATCGGCAATGGCTTGTTGGAAACCCATATCTAACATTCTATCTGCTTCATCGAGAACCAATGTGTTCACGTTACCCAGTTGTAGTGTTTCGCGCTTGAGGTGGTCTTGAATGCGCCCTGGTGTGCCCACGATGATATGTGCGCCAAATACTAAAGAAGATACTTGGCCTCGAACAGGCACACCGCCACACAAGGTTAACACTTTGATATTACCTAATGCACGCGCCAAGACACGAATTTCTTTGGCGACTTGGTCTGCCAGTTCACGGGTTGGGCAAAGGACTAAGGTTTGTGTGGTTAAAACTTTGCCTGCAAGTTTATGCTCATCCAAGTGTTGTAGGGCAGCTAACGCAAATGCGACAGTTTTACCCGAACCTGTTTCCGCCTGTGCAATCACATCTTGTTTACCCAACATAATCGGCAGGCTTTTTTCTTGGATAGCAGTCATTTCCGTGTACCCCAAGGATTCGATGCTGCTTAGGAGTTCAGGTTTTAGGTTTAATGATGCGAATGAAGCTGATTTCAATGGATGTCCTGTGTTGAAGGTTTATTTTTCTTTCCAAACAAATTTGGGTTTTCCCAAGCTTAAATTTTTACGCGGCTCATCTTGTTTAGGCTGGGTTTTAATACACTTTTTAACTTGAGGTTTGGGTTTGGTCTTTTCTTTGGCTTCTGATTCAACGCGGTACTTGTTTTGCAGACCTTGTAGGAAATTACGTAAAACTTGGTCTTTGCATTGGCGCGATTGTCTATGCTCAGGGGCGCGGAAGAATGCACTTAATTCATGTTTACTGATACGTAAACCCGCATCCTCAAGCAAGGCAAGGATGTCATCATCTTTAAGGTTAAAAGCGATACGTAACTTTTTGAAAATAAGATTGTTGTTAAGCTTGTTTTCGGGGTTGGGCTGAATGCCTTCGCGTTTGCCTCGCTTTTCATTAATCAAACCATTTAAGAATGTTGCCATGGTTCTATCCATACATTCTTCATAACCTGCAGCATCTTCTTTTTTTAACCAAGCACTAATTTGTTGGCGAGATACAGCACGATTTGCCGAGGCAAATATGGCAATCATTTCATTGTCGCTTAAATTAAGGGTATAACGCAAGCGGCGTAAAATATCATTGTTTAACATGGTTGTTGCTGCTTAATCAAAATACCTACTTGAGAAGTTCGTTAAAACGGTCAAACAAATAATCTGCATCTTGTGGACCAGGGCTAGCTTCAGGGTGATATTGCACTGAGAAGATAGCTTTGTTTTTAACTTTGAGACCTTCCACAGTGTTATCAAACAATGAGCGATGGGTGATTTCAACATGAGCAGGTACATCATCATCTGCAACGGCAAAACCATGGTTTTGACTTGTGATTTCAACTTTGCCTGTGGTTAAATCTTTCACAGGGTGATTGCCACCACGATGTCCAAATTTAAGTTTGAAAGTTTTAAGTCCTAAGGCTTGAGATAATAATTGATGACCCATGCAGATACCAAAAATAGGGGTGTCATGTTCAATCAGTGTTTTGATAGTTTCTACAGCATAACCCACAGCTGCTGGGTCACCAGGCCCATTGGATAAAAAGATACCATCAGGGTTCATGTCCAATACTTCTTGTGCAGATGTGTTGGCAGGGACTACGGTTACTTTAATGCCGCGGTCAGTTAATTTTCTGAAAATATTATTTTTGCAGCCAAAATCATAAGCCACCACATGTTTGCTAGAAGTAGGGCTTGTGAACACTGCATTATCAAGGTTATAAGTACCTTGACGCCATGTATCGCTTGATTTACGGCTGACTTGACCAACCAAGTCTTTGCCTTCAAGTCCTTCCCAAGCTTTGGCTTGTTTTACAGCTTCTTCTTCGCTCATACCATCGGAAGCAATCACACCTGTTTGCGCACCGTTGTCGCGGAGATGGCGCGTTAAGGCGCGGGTATCAATATCTGCAATGCCTACAATGTTAGCTGCTTGCAAATAAGCTTCTAAGCTTTGTTCTGCGCGGTAGTTTGATGTTATGCGAGCTGGTGCGCGAACAATCAAACCACGCACTGAAATTTTATCGGATTCCTCATCCACTTCATTCACACCGACATTGCCGATGTGTGGGTAGGTGAATGTGATGATTTGTTCGGTATAAGATGGGTCAGTTAATATTTCTTGGTAGCCAGTCATCGACGTATTAAAACATACTTCTCCGACTGTGTTTCCTGTAGAGCCAAAGGCTATACCATGAAAAATACGACCATCTGCCAGCGCTAAAAATGCAGGAGTTGGCGTGGTTGCAGTATGACTCATGAGGCACCTCTTAAAATGGGAGTGGTAAAGAACGGCGCAACTCTATGGTTTTGATTCTAGACTGTCGATTATTGTTTTTTACTTTGCCGTAAATGTTTCGTGTAGATTAAAATATAGGCTTATAGTGATTATAATTTAGGCACACAAAGAGGTGTTTATGCTTTAATTTGTGTGTTTTACTTCGTTTTTGCAGATGGCATTGGGGTTGCTATATGTTCGTAGCAAATAGCGTAAAGCCAAAAGGCTGACGAAAAAATGGAGAACGACAAATGACAATGAAATTAAAAAATTATGCAATGGCATTGATGGTTGGTACAGGTATGATGGGTGTAAGTGCGCCTGCTCAAGCAGCCGACTTAGAAATTGGTGCAGATATTGGTGTATATAGTGAGTATGTATGGCGTGGTACTGCGTACAGTGCAGGTGCTCCAGCTGTACAAGGTGATTTCGCAACAAGCTTTAATGATAACCTATCTGCAAACGTTTGGTTTTCAAATGTGATTGGTGGTGTAAACGGCCCATCGACTGAGTTTGATTATACCTTGGATTATTCGGGTGAAGTAGGTGATATTGGTTATTCTGTTGGTGCAATTGCTTACCGTTTCTTAAATGCAAGTCCTGATAACTCGTTGGAAGTTTATGCGGGTGTATCTATGGATATGTTAAGCGCAACATTGTATTACGATACCGATTTGTACAAAAAAGACATGTATTTGGAAGTAAGTGCTGAAATGGAATTGGCTGGTTTCTTAACTTCAGCAACAATTGGTTATGTTATTCCTAATGTTGGTACCAGTGAAGTATCAGTCATTACTTTAACTGCAGGTAAAGACTTTGAAATGGGTGATGTAACAGTAAGCCCATCATTTGCTTATAACATTGCTTCTGGTCCCAATGCCGCTGTAACAAATGCTGCAGGTTATGTGACTTCTGGCGGTGACAAAATGGTTGCTGGCGTAAACTTCGCATACTAAGTGATTTAAGGTGCGGTATTCATACTGCACCGCTTTATTTTTGAACGTATAAAGGGAGAGAGCAATGAAGAAAATTACTGCTGTTATCAAGCCATTTAAACTTGATGACGTAAAAGATGCATTGATTGAGCTTGGTGTTTCAGGCATGAGTGTTAGCGAAATTCGCGGACACGGTCGTCAAAAAGGACATACAGAGCTTTATCGTGGTGCAGAATACAATGTGGACTTTGTGCCCAAAACTGAAATTTCAACTGTAGTAACAGCCGACCAAGTAGATGCTGTGGTTGAAGCAATTATCAAAGCTGCAAGCAGTGGAAAAATTGGCGATGGTAAAATCTTTGTGACAGATGTGGAACGCGTGATTCGTATCCGTACTGGCGAAGAAAATGCCGACGCATTGAATTAAGGGAGATTTAAACAATGGAACAGTTATCAGGGGATATTCTCCAAACTAAATACGCACTCGACACCTTCTACTTTTTGGTGATGGGCGCATTTGTGATGTGGATGGCAGCGGGTTTCTCAATGCTTGAAGCAGGTCTTGTTCGTTCAAAGAATACAGCGGAGATTTTGACTAAAAATATCGTGCTTTATTCAATCGCTTGTATTATGTACATGGTTGTGGGTTACAATATCATGTATACAAATGCAGGTGATATTTTTCCATCAGCATTAACATTTGGTCTTGGTGGCGCAGTCGCTGATGATGCAGGTGCAGCAGCAGCTGTATTGGCAGGTGGCGATGATGCACCATATTATTCAATGTTATCTGACTTTTTCTTCCAAGTGGTGTTTGTTGCAACGGCAATGTCTATTGTATCGGGAGCCGTTGCTGAGCGTATGAAGCTTTGGGCTTTCTTTGTGTTTGCAATCATCTTCACTGGATTTATTTACCCACTTCAAGGCATGTGGAAATGGGGCGGTGGTTTCCTAGATGCAGCAGGATTTAGTGATTTTGCGGGTTCTGGTGTGGTTCACATGGCAGGTGCTTCTGCGGCATTAGCAGCGGTTCTTTTGCTTGGTGCTCGTAAAGGAAAATACAATAAAGATGGTTCTGTGAATGCTATTCCGGGTGCAAACCTTCCGATTGCAACTTTGGGTACATTCATCCTTTGGTTGGGTTGGTTTGGTTTTAATGGTGGTTCTGAGCTTAAAGTATCAGATGTTGCTGAAGCCAATGCGACAGCGATGGTGTTTGTGAATACCAACATGGCAGCAGCAGGTGGTGTGGTTGCAGCATTGATGCTAGCTCGCATGTGGTTTGGCAAAGCTGACTTAACCATGGCGCTGAATGGTGCATTGGCAGGTCTTGTTGCGATTACAGCAGAGCCGCTTACGCCATCACCAGAAATGGCAACATTGATTGGTGCGATTGGTGGTTTGATTGTGGTTCCTTCTATCGTATTTATGGACAGAATGTTTAAAATTGATGACCCAGTGGGTGCAATTTCTGTACATGGTGTTGTCGGTATTTGGGGTTTGTTGGCTGTGCCCATGACCAATAATGATGCAACACTTGGCGCACAATTGATGGGTATTGGTACCATTTTTGTATTCGTATTTGTTTCAAGCTTTGTGATTTGGATTGCGATTAAAGCCATTATGGGCATTCGTGTTTCCGAAGAAGAAGAGTTTGAAGGTCTTGATGTTGGTGAATGTGGATTGGAAGCATATCCAGAATTTGGTAGCAGCAAGTAATATCGTAGATATGAAAAGTTTGTGTTACCTGAGGTTTTATTTTTAAAATAACAAATTTGTTTTGTTACCATTCTATTTGCATGAATCGGTAAGGCTTTGGGTAACACAGAGGGCAGGTGAGAAATCACCTGTCCTTTTTTGTGAATTTGGCTATTTTTTTGCATTAAAAAAAATTCACGGTTATGTTTTGCCCTATGTAAATAGAATACAATGTGTTTCGGCACATTTGGAGGGTATATGAAACAGGTCACTGCCATCATCAAACCGTTTAAGCTTGATGATGTAAAAGATGCACTTTTAGAAGTCGGTGTAAGCGGTATGAGCGTGAGTGAAATACGCGGTCATGGGCGGCAAAAAGGGCACACTGAACTTTATCGTGGTGCGGAATATATAGTGGATTTTGTACCTAAAACCAGTATTTCGACCGTAGTGAAAGAAGAGCAAGTGGATGTGGTGATTGAAGCAATTGTGAAGGCTGCAAGCACGGGTAAAATTGGTGATGGTAAAATTTTTGTGACCAGTGTTGAGCGTGTTGTTCGTATCCGTACCGGCGAAGAAGACGCCGATGCGTTAAGTTAAGGGAGACGATGATGGATGTGTTTTTCTTAACGGTGGGGGCAGCCATGGTGCTGGCTATGCATGCTGGGTTTGCCTTTTTAGAAGTAGGTACAGTACGCAAAAAGAATCAGGTGAATGCTTTGGTTCGGGTGATTACGGATTTTGGTTTTTCTACGATTGCCTATTTGTTTATGGGTTTTTATGTGGCTTATGGTATTACTTTTTATGCACCAGTTGGTCAGCTTGAAGTGATGGAAGGTGGCACCAATGGTTATAAAATGGTTCACTTTTTCTTTTTATTAACCTTTGCTGCAGCAATCCCTGCGATTATCTCAGGTGGTATTACAGAAAGGGTTCGCTTTTGGCCCAATGTGTTGGCAACGGTGCTTTTGGTTGGTCTTATTTATCCTTTTTATGAAGGTATGATTTGGAATGGGAACTATGGTTATCAAACTTGGCTAGAAGCAACTTTTGGTGCGCCATTTCATGATTTTGCGGGTTCAGTCGTGGTACATGCCATGGGTGGGTTCTTGGCTTTGGGTGCTGTGATGACGTTGGGCGCAAGGCTTGGCCGCTATACAGAAGAAGGTCGTGTGAATGCCATATTGCCATCGAATATACCCTTTTTAGCATTGGGTTCTTGGGTATTATGCGTGGGTTGGTTTGGTTTTAATGTGATGAGTGCAGGCACTGCTGATGGGGCATCGGGTTTGGTCGCAATGAACTCTTTACTGGCTATGGTTGGTGGATTATTGGCAGCATTGGTTGTGGGTAAAAATGACCCTGGTTTTGTACATAATGGTGCTTTGGCTGGTTTGGTCGCTGTATGTGCGGGCTCAGATATTATGCATCCTTTCGGCGCATTGTTTGTAGGTGTGGTTGCTGGTGCCGTGTTTGTGTATGGCTTTGAACTTTTGCAGAACAAATTGAAAATTGATGATGTATTGGGTGTGATTCCTTTGCATGGTGTTTGTGGTGCATGGGGTGGAATTGCAGCAGGCATTTTTGGTTCAACTGCTTTGGGTGGTGCTGGAGGTGTTACCTTTATGGCGCAGTTGGTTGGCACACTTACAGGGCTAGCCATTGCGGTTACGGGTGGTTTTGTTGTATATACTGGTATCAAAGCAACGCTTGGCATCCGTTTATCTGCAGAGGATGAACATATAGGTGCAGACTTAGCCATTCATCAAATTAGTGCCAACCCTGAAGAGGATATGTCGCGCTAAATTTTCTATGTTGTAATGCTAGGTGAAAAAAGCTGCAGAGATGCAGCTTTTTTGTTGAGATAGGTGCGCTGCTACGTGGAAGTTATTATTTTAGGGCTGCTGTTGGTAATTTAAATGTGGCCAAGTTTTATAAAGTTTAAATGACTTATTCTGCCAATTGAAATGACCTGCTATATTTGCATCAGCATCAATCGTGATACGACCACTGCTTTGTTGCTGGTGTTTGGTGATGTTTAGCGCTGCGGTAAATTGCTCTCGTTTACGTATCGATAGTGCCAATTTATCTGCTTGGATGCGTTTGTTATTTAATAGCCACTTGGCATTATAGACCATGATGTCACCATCACCTTGCCAGCTGTTTAACTTACCCTGTGGGTTGAAATGAGCATCAAGGTTTAAGGTTGCGTAAACACTGCCTTCAAGGTAGCCATCAAACTGTTTATGCAGCCATAACCAGCTATTGAGGCGAATACCACCAGCTTGGATAAGGCTTGTGATGTGTAGTTGATTGTTTTCGGCAGCGATAGTTAGTTTTTTGGCGCGTAGTTTGCCTTGGTAGAAGTGGGACTTCAATTTCTTAAACTTTAACGCATGTTCATTGAGATTATAGGTTGCTGAGGTTTGACTCAATGTGCCCAATGGCATGATAAGTTTTTGTGCAGTAAAACTTCCTGTCGCGGTGAGTGGTATTTGCAGTAAGCTGGTTAAACCAGCGCTGTCTAAGTATTCAGCATTGATGTTCACTTGGGCATGTTGGTTGGTGGTAAACTGGACACGGTTTTTTTCAAACTGCCATGATAACTGGGGTATATGCCATTGTTTGCCTACATAGTTGATCTGACCTGTGAGTCGATGTTTTTTTACACCAAACTTATGAAGCTGAAGCTGTGCATGAAGCAATTGTTGTTGTTCTAAGTCTATATTTATATTGCCTGCGATATTGCCATGCCACTGCTGCAAAGGCTGAGCCAATATAATTCCCTGGTTACTCAACTGATTAAAATCTATTGCCATGTTTTGTAGTGTTAATTTTGCTGGTTTGAAGGTGATGTTGGCATAACTATCTGCCAATTGAATTGATGATCGTAAAGAACTCGGCTGTACCTCATCATTTTCCCATATGATATTGCCTTGTAAGGTGAGGGGAATATTTTTAGGTTTTTTGTAACCTAACCAAGAAAATGAACTTTGACTGGCATCAATGTCAAAGTTTATGGTGTGACTTTTCTCTGCTGTATGTTTGATAACAAGGTGCCCCGTTAATGTACCATCACCGCTAATATTTTTGTTATGTGCTTGCTGGTCAAACATGATTTGACTCAAAGGCAGCCATAAAGAGCTATGTTGCAATTGTAAGGGGACCTTCCAACTATCAGGCTGCAGCGTTGCTGAAGTGATATTGATGCTTGCATTTTTGTTGTCTGCTGTGGATAGAGTCGCTGATTGTAAATGCCAATGTGATTTATTGGAGAATGAGAGACCTTCAAATGTAAACTTGCCCGCACCAATATTGACTTCTTTTTGTTGTGGTAATGGTGTTGATAAGCTGTAATTTATTTTGTTCCAAGAGAATTGACCTTGGCTACTAAAGTTATCTGCATTCCAGTCCGTTTGGATAAGAATATTTTTTAGACTGTTATTTTGTGCAAAATGTTTATATTTTGTATTGTTGAAAAGGTTGGCAATAGGTTCTAAGTTTAACGATGTGCTTTGGCTGTTGATTTGGCATGTGTTCCAAGTGTTACAAGAACCTGAAATTTGCACATTACCAGCATCTTTTATTTTAAGCACCATGTCACTAATCACAAAAAGTTTCGATTTATTTTCTTTCAGCTTACCACGTAGCTCCATATAGTTCCGTTTGTTTTTTTGCAGGGCAAGGTGTCCAAATGTTTGCCATGGTTTGTCTTGGTACATATGGGCTGTAATAGAACCCGTTAATGTTTCCAGCGTTGTATCGTGTGCTATAAAAGAAAGGGGGATATCAATCAGCTTGATGCGGGAGAAACCACGGGTGAGTTTTCCATGTCTGAGATGTAGATAGCCGTGCGCATCAATACGACCATCACCAATATGTGCGCGTAGTTCAGCGCGAGGATTTTTGTTTTTTCCAATATCACGGATGTCGAGGTCGGTTTGTTCTAGGGTAATGTGTTGTTGTTCAAAATGAATCTCACTTTGAGAAATATCAATGCGTTTTAGTTTAAACCGCTCGCTTTCTATAAAGTTCAACCAAGATTCTTTTTCAGTTTGCAAAACATTGATGTCCGCAAAACGAATATAAAGAGCCTGTGGCAAAGCTTTGCCTGTAAGTAGTGCTGCCAAGTTTAAATCAATTGAAATTTGTTCAGCTTGCAAAGTAAAAGCTTGGGTTTGGATGTTTACATCGTTTAAACGAATCGAACCCATATACATGGGGCTAAGATTTAAACCTTTTGCATCCAGTATGACGCCTGTTTGCGCCAATTGTGTTTTGATTGCATGGTAAAGCTTTGTTTCATTGATATTGCTAAGGGTAAAGGTTAAGGCAAGGGCGGCCACCACGCTGGCAAAAATCCACCGACGTGATGACTCTTTCATATCCTTTTAGCCCAAAAGTTCTTTGAGGCGTTGGTTGACCATTGCAGGGTTGGCTTTGCCCTTGGAGGCTTTCATCACTTGCCCGACAAAGAAACCGAACAATCTATCTTGTCCGCCTTTGTATGCTTCAACTTGTCCTGGATTGGCATCCAAGACTTCTTGAATCATGCTATCAATGGCACCCGTGTCAGAGACTTGTTTTAGTCCTTTTTCATCAATAATGGTATCCACATCTTTACCTGATTCCATCATGGCATCGAGTACATCTTTGGCGATTTTTCCTGAAATGGTGTTATCAGCAATTCTATCTAGCAATGATGCCAATGCTTGTGCAGATATGGGTGATTCAGAAATATCTTTACCCAACTCTTTAAGGCGACCAAGCAGCTCATTGGCAAGCCAGTTGGCACATTGCTTAGGATTCGCGGGGTGGGCAGCGACCAGTGCTTCATACCATTGGGCTAAAGCTTGGGTTTGGGTGAGTACATCCGCATCATAAGCAGATAAACCAAATTCCGTTTCAAAGCGTTTACGCAATTGGTTGGGTAACTCAGGCATACCCGCTTTGATGTTATCAACTTCTTCTTGGGTGACACGCAATGGTGGCAAATCAGGCTCTGGGAAATACCGGTAATCATGGGCTTCTTCTTTGCTACGCATCGAACGTGATTCATTTTTCACCGAATCCCAAAGGCGAGATTCTTGTTTGACTTCACCACCGTCTTCAATGATTTCAATTTGACGCAAGACTTCAAACTCAATGGCTTGTTTGATAAAGCGGAATGAGTTCATATTCTTCATTTCAGTGCGTGTGCCCAAGGGTTCACCTTTGCGGCGTACAGAAACATTGGCATCACAACGGAACTGACCTTTTTCCATATCTGCACCAGAAACGCCTAGAAACTTGATGATTTGATGCAGTTGTTTCAAATAAGCAATGGCTTCATCGGCAGAGCGCATGTCTGGCTCAGATACAATTTCCATCAATGGAATACCTGAGCGGTTCAAGTCGATGTGCGACACAGCATCCAAACCTTCATGCATGGATTTACCTGCATCTTCTTCCATATGAATACGGGTCACACCAAGACGTTTTTCACCATCTTTGGTAGGGATATCGATATAACCACCTTCAACGATAGGTACTGCAAATTGAGAGATTTGATAACCTTTTGGAAGATCTGGGTAGAAATAGTTTTTACGGTCAAATTTGGATTCAAGGTTGATGTTTGCGTTGATGGCAAGCCCCGTCAAAATGGTTTTACGCGCTGCTTCATCATTAAGCACGGGCAATTGACCAGGCATCCCCAAACATACAGGACAAGTTTGTGAGTTTGGCTCTGCACCAAATTCAGTTGAGCAGCCACAGAAGGCTTTGGTTTTGGTATTGATTTGGCAATGAACTTCTAATCCGATTACAACTTCCCAGCTCATGTTTCACCTCCGAATTCTTTTGGATGCTGATTGTGCCAGTCCGTAGCATTTTCGTAAGCAGATGCAGCTGCCAAAATTTTATCTTCCTGCCAAGCAGGGGCAATCCATTGTAAACCCACAGGTAAACCTTGGGCGAAACCACAAGGTTGTGACAAGCCAGGTAAACCTGCCAAGTTCACAGCAATGGTGAAAATATCAGATAAATACATGGTTAATGGGTCTTCAGTTTTTTCACCCGATTTAAATGCTGGAATGGGGCTAGTTGGTGTGGCAATCACATCCACTTTTTCAAAGGCCTCTTTGAAATCTTGGCTGATAAGTGTGCGTACTTTTTGTGCTTTTAAATAATATGCATCGTAATAACCCGATGAAAGAGCGAATGTACCTGTCAAAATACGACGTTTGACTTCATCACCAAAACCTTCATCGCGTGAACGGGCATACATATCTTCTAAATCTTCAGGGTTGTCACAACGATGGCCAAATCGAACCGCATCATAACGCGATAAGTTGGTCGATGCTTCCGATGGCGCAATCACATAATAAGCTGCCACTGCATATTCGGTGTGTGGTAGTGAAATATCAACAATTTCAGCACCCATATCTTCACATTTTTTCAATGCAGCTTCCACTTGGGCGCGTACTTCCTCATCCATACCATCAATAAAATACTCTTTGGGTTTACCAATTTTTAAACCCTTCATATCTTTGGCTTCACAAGCGGTTAACCAATCAAAGTTTGGCGCATCAGCAACAGAAGTTGCATCACCTGCATCATGTCCAGACATAATAGATGTGAGCAATGCTGCATCTTTAACGGTACGTGTCATTGGACCAGCTTGGTCTAATGATGAAGCAAATGCGATGATACCACGGCGCGAAATACGACCGTAAGTCGGTTTTAAACCCACCAAACCAGTCAATGCCGCAGGCTGACGAATCGAGCCACCTGTATCAGTGCCCAATGCTGCAGGGGTTAAACCAGCAGCCACGGCAACTGCCGAACCACCCGATGAACCACCCGGGATACAATCGGTGTTCCAAGGGTTTTTACAGCCACCAAATGCAGATGTTTCATTGGATGAACCCATGGCAAACTCATCCATATTGGTTTTTCCAACCAGTACAGCGCCGGCTTCTTTTAAGCGGGTAATCACATGCGCGTCATAAGGCGCTTCAAAACCTTCCAAGATATTTGAACAACAACGCGTTGGACCATTTTGCGTGCAGAAAATATCTTTGACGGCAATCGGTAAACCTTCGAGTGGACGTGGCTCGTGATCTGCGCGATAAGCATCGGATGCTTGGGCTTGGGCTAATACATGCTCGGCATCGATGTGTACAAAAGCATTCAAATCATCGTTGTATTGTTTGATGCGATCCAAATAAAGTTGGGCAACTTCAACAGCAGTTCTTTCGCCTGCATTGAGCTGAGCTTGAATGTCACTGAGTGAACGGAATGGCATAATATGTCCTCAAAAAATGAATTTGGTTTTTAGGGGGAAGTGAGATGGTTACTCAATCACTTTGGGTACAACGTACAAACCAGACTCCGTACGCGGGGCTGGTTTTTGCAAAGCATCACGACGATCGGTATTGGTAACAATATCAGCGCGTTGTGGCATGGCGACATCATGTGGATGTGCGGTTGGCGATACACCTTCGGTGTTCACCTCACTGAGTTTATCAATATATCCCATAATACTGGATAATTGTGGGGCAAGTGCTTTGGCCTCATCGTCGGTTAAACGAATGCGGGAAAGGTTTGCAATTTTTTTTACGTCAATGTCCATAAAGACCACCTGATTCTAAAGTCTGGCGCAGTCTAATCGGCATTACGATATTTCTCTAGTGCTTAAATCCACTCCTCAGCTTTTCTTTGTATTCAGCCAGTGCTATGGCAACTTTCCCTTGTAAAATATACAAGCCGATAAAGTTGGGCAATGCCATGGCGAGTAATAATAAGTCGCTGAAGTCAAGGATATTGCTAGGGCTGCCCAATGTTGCCAGCACGATAAAAATTAAGAAGGTGATTTTATAAACCATGGAAAAGCGTTCGCCAAACATATATGTCCAGCAGCGCTCGCCATAATATGACCATGAAATCATGGTGCTAAAAGCGAATAGAACCACGGAAAGGGATAAAATACTGGAAAACCAAGGTATAACAGAACCAAAAGCTACAGAGGTCAAGGCAGCACCCTGTTTGGCATCAATCAGTGCGACATGTTCAGGTGCATTGTACACACCAGTGACCACTATGACCAAAGCAGTCATGGTGCAAATAATAATGGTATCAATAAAAGGTTCGTATAAAGCTACAATACCTTGGCGCACTGGGTATTTTACCGATGCTGTAGAGTGGGCAATCACGGCTGAACCAATGCCCGCTTCACTGGAAAATGCAGCGCGTTTAAAGCCCTGTACAATTACGCCAACCAAAGCACCAAACCCTGCCTCCATGGAGAATGCACCCTGCCAAATCGTAGCAAGGGCATCTGGGATTGCGTCTATGTTGGCAATAATAATCCATAAACATGTCACCACATAAATAAGCACCATGGTTGGCACAATCGCTTCAGCAGCGTGAGCAATGCGTTTGATGCCCCCAATAATCACAAAACCAACCAATGTTGCCATAATCATGCCAAACATCCAAGGGTAGTCTTTAAAAAATGTTATTTCATGTTGCACCGCCCCCATGGCCTGTGAGACTTGAAAAGCATTGCCACCACCCAATGAGGCTGCGATACAAAAAAGAGTAAACATGATAGCAAGGGTTTTACCTACACCTTTAAAACCTTTTTCTGCTAAACCTTCGGATAAGTAGTACATTGCACCACCCATCAGCCGCCCATCAGGGCGAGTGTGGCGGTAAAGCTGCCCCAGTGTAACCTCGGTAAACTTGGCGGACATGCCAAAGAAACCTGCAATCATCATCCAAATAATAGCGCCTGGCCCACCAATGATGATGGCAATGGCAACCCCTGCGATATTGCCCAAACCAACAGTAGCTGAAAGGGCTGTGGTTAACGCTTGGAAGGGCGTCACTTCACCTTTGTCTTCAGCGCTTTGGTATTTGCCACGTAAAATACTATAAGCATGTGCAATCATGCGTAAGTTGATAAAACCAAAACGAAAGGTCATGTAAATTGCGCCCATGCTTAACCATGCAACAATAAATGGAAACTCTGCTTCACCAGGAAAAACATCATAAAAAAGCACGGTGGCGAGATAGCCATTCATGGTGCCAAAAAAGCTATCCACACCATTGCTTTCAGCAGCAAAGACAGGTGTTGAGCTCAATAAAAATAGGTAAATTGATACTAAAAACTTCATAAATGCGTCGCCCCTCGCCATGATGTACGTGCCCTTGTTTATGTTAGGGAAGTTTTGAATAAGTCATGAATTTGTATCTTGCGCCCAGAGTACCCAAATTCTACATTGTGATTTTGAGCAATAGCTTGGCTATTCCATGCAGCTCACACTTTGTTTACGAGCGTCTACTTTTGGTGACCTTGCATACTTTGAATCACCATCTTCTCCACCCAAACTTATTCATAATTCCCTTCGTGCGCCGCTAGTCTGCCCTGATGATGATTCGCTGCAAGTTTTTGACATGTATAGCTTTGACGTTGCATCTCAAGCTTAGTCTCTTACGATACGTGCATGACGGTTTTATTTCGGTGGATATTTGTGTCCAGTTTTATGCGTATTGTTGCGATTGCTTTGGGTGTGATTCTTTTGTTTATGGTTGCAGAGTCTTTCAGTAAAGCAGCATTGATAGGCAAAACGATGACAGTGAGTCTTTTGTTTGAGTATTTAATGCTCAAAGTTCCTTTTATGGTTGCAGACTTTTTACCAGTAATTGTGCTGCTGGGTGCGGCAATTTATATGACAGAAATATCACATCATCATGAGTTGGTTGCACTTAGAGCGGCGGGGGTGTCACTGCGTTTTATTTTAACACCACTGTTGGTGCTTGCGAGCTGTGTTGGTTTTTTTACGTTTGCATTGGGTGAGTGGGTTGAACCTGTCACCAATGTACGATTAGATACGATGGAAAAGACGCTGGTGCAGGGTAGAAAACCTGTGCGAATGGATGGGGAACAATGGTTTCGTGATAAAGGTAGGTTCTTTCGTATACAACCACTGCAAGGTAAATACTTCAAATTGATGATGTTAGAAACAGATGAGCAAGGTCAGTGGAAAGGGCGAACAGATGCAAGTAAAGCATATTATGAACAAGGCGTTTGGTTTTTAGAAAAGGTGTACGTCAGTCACCCTAATGAAAAACAAGGCATTCATGTGCAGCGCCTACCGCAGCTTACATTGCAATCCAATATTGGTCCTAAAACTGTTGCTGCACCAAGGGCAAGGGATATGCAGTGGCTTACGCTTTATCGGTTTACACAGGCATTGTCGGATGCAGGTTTGGATGCAAAACAATACCAATATCAACTGCATAAAAGGATTGCAGGACCTCTGGCATGTTTGATTATGGTGATGTTGGCATATAGTTTGTGTGGTAATATGGGTAGCCGTATTTCGGCAAACTCTAAAGGTTTGCTGGCTGCGTTAACATTGGGCTTGTTGTTTTACATTTTTAACACATCGATGAACGTGATGAGCAATGGCGGATACTTGCCGGCTATTTATGCAGCCTGGTGGCCGGACGTGATGTTTTTAGGTATTGCAGGTTATTTATTGTTACTGAGGGAAGGTTATTAAACTTATTCAGAGCTTCCTTAATTTTGTACGGGCTCTGAATTGTTAGCGCACAATATAGCTTCCAGTTGTTCCACCAAAGTATGGGGCAGGTAAGGCTTTTGTAAAAAAGCATGAAACTTCACGTCTTGATGCTGTTGGGTAATGTCTTCAACCGTATAACCCGATGATAAAATGATGATTGCTTGAGCATTGATGTTCCATAGGGCTTTGGCACATGTGATGCCATCCATTTCTGGCATGGTCATATCGAGAATAGTGGCATGAATTTCATGTTGATGTTGCTTGTAATAGGTGATGGCTTCTGTGGGGGATATAAAAGCAGCCACTTGATAACCTGCATCTTCCAATACCAATGTTGTGATTTGTAAAATAGAGTTTTCATCATCGATAAGTAAGATGGTTTTGCGCATAGTATGGTGCCTCATGTCTATAAATTATTCCTGCCCCCTATTCATGCCTTACATGGCTAGAAGCACAAAAGATGCCAAGTATTATATGTAATTTTATAGGCAGCTTGAAGTGATTTATGTGTTTGGTTTGGAGAAAAGTGTGGCTATATTATAGATTAAAGATGAAGTAATGCTGACTTTAAGATGAGGGAATTTCAACAAAGGTAAAGAAACGTTTATGTTGATGTGTCGTTTGCTTTCTCGCAATCTTATTCATACGCTGCGACACTATATATTGTGAAGTCTTGAAGTTTTAAGGGGTTTGTTATGCAAGTAGTTATGGTGAAAGAAGCAGGCGGTGTGGAAGTATTACAACTTGGTGATATAGCCAAACCTGAAACATGTGCAACAGATGAAGTGATTGTCAAAGTGATGGCGGCAGGGGTGAATCCTATTGACACAAAGTTGCGACAGAATGGGATGATGTTTGATGCTGCCTACCCTGCAATTTTGGGTTGTGATGGGGCCGGTTTTATTGAGTTTGTTGGTTCAGATGTCAATCATTTGCAAGTGGGTGACCTAGTCTATTATTGTTATGGTGGTTTGGGGCAAAAATCGATTAACGGTGATAGTGTGGGTAATTATGCTGAGTATGCTGTGCTTAAAGCTGCATTTGTTGCCAACAAACCCGATAGCCTTGATTTTGATTCGGCAGCAGCAGCACCTTTGGTTTGTATAACTGCGTGGGAAGCGTTGTTTGATAGAGCTAGGTTACAATCTGGGCAAAAAGTGTTTGTGCATGCAGGTGCTGGTGGGGTTGGTCATGTTGCCATACAACTAGCAAAACTGGCTGGGGCAGAGGTGGCGACAAGCGTAAGCTCTGCGGAAAAAGAAGCTTTTGTGCGCGAACTTGGTGTAGATATGGTGATTAACTATACCAAAGAAGATGTTACACAAGCATTGTTAGCCTGGACAGATGGACAAGGTGTGGATGTTGCTTTGGATACTGTAGGCGGCGATGCCTTGAAACAACTTGTCCCTGCGATGCGTTTGTATGGAGACCTGGTGAGTTTGTTGCAAATTCCTGAAGATTTGGATTGGAAAAACTTGCGTGTAAAAAATGTGCGTGTCAGTCAGGCTTTGATGCTTACGCCGATGTTATTGCAATCGAACTTACTTGGTGAGCATCATGCTGCCATTCTAGAGCAATGCGGACAGTTTTTTGATGAGGGTAAGTTATCAATATATGTGGATAAGACCTTACCTCTGCAAAATGTTAAACAAGCACATGTAAGCATTGAAGAAGGGCATCAAACAGGTAAAATTGTATTGCAAATGCATATGGATGAGATGCAAGCGTAACCATGCAGTGTAGAATTTATTTGGATGTCAATTTTGCGCCTGAAAGCTTGGTGGATATTGGTTTTGAGCAGACCAGATATTTACGGCAAGTGATGCGTTTGCAAGCAGGTGACACGATTGTTGTTTTTAATGGGCGCGGGGGTGAATACTTGGCTGAGCTGATGCGCCTGAGCAAAGATGGTGGGCAATGCCAGCTCGTTGAATTTATTGATGTTCATCGTGAGCTACCATGTCGTGTGCATATTATTCAAGCCGCGAACCGCAGTGAAAAAATTGAGACGGTGTTGCAAAAAGCGACAGAAATGGGTGCGTCCAGCTTTCAAATTGTAAACAGTGAGCGGGCAACATTAAACTTACCGAGCAACAAACGTGACAAACGGTTGCAGCGTTGGCAGAAAATTATTGTTGAAGCAGCAGAGCAGTCGGAACGCACAGCTATGCCTGAAGTGGTTTGGCATGATAAGGTGAGTCAAACAAGTCATCATGGGCAATGTTTTGTGCTTCACCCAAGGGATGCAAGCATGTGGCAAGATATACGCAGTGACTTGTTGCAACAAAAAGATATTACTTTAGCCGTGGGGCCCGAAGGAGGATGGACCAACCAAGAGTTGGATTATTTTCAATCCCAAGGGTTTCAGCCACTGTGTTTTGGTGCTAGAGTAATGCGTACAGAAACAGCAGCGCCAGCATTGCTGGCAGCGATTCAAGCTGTATTATAATTTTACTGGATAAATAAAGGAGTGGATATGCATAAGGTAATGAAACTATCATTGGTAGGCTGTTTATTGCTTGGGCTTGCAAGCTGTGCAGGTAAAACCACGGTGACAAGAGTGGATACAGATACTGTACAAGACTTAAGTGGTAACTGGAATGATACCGATTCTAGACTGGTTTCATCGCGGTTGGTAAATGATATGTTATCACGAAAATGGTTGACCAAATACCAAGTTAAATATGGTAAGAATCCTGTGGTGATTGTGGGTCAGGTGCGTAACCTTAGCCATGAACATATCAACATTCGTACTTTTATTGCAGATATGGAGCGTGAACTTATCAATTCGGGCGAAGTTGAGTTTGTGGCTTCAAAAGTGGAGCGTAGTGAAATTCGTGGTGAGCGTGCTGACCAAGCAGACAATGCAAGTATGGATACGCGAAATGTTTCCGGTGAAGAAACTGGCGCAGATTTTATGCTTAAAGGGCAAATCAATACTATTTTTGATGCTGCTGGTGATACACAAGTGAAATATTATCAAATTGATTTAACACTGATTAGCCTTAAAGATAATCGCAAAGTGTGGTTGGGTCAGAAGAAAATCAAAAAAGTACTTGAAAAATCGAGTTTTCGCTAATCTTTAACCTTTGATGAACAAGCGCGTTGTATGGTTGCCTTTGGCTGTGTTTTTTGCTGTACTTTCAGGGTGTGCAAGTTACAGCCAAGGCTTTCAAAAAGTTGAATTGCTTTTAAGCCAACAAAAACCTGAGTTAGCTTTGCAGGAGCTAGAAAAGAACCCTAGCACTGGGACAGATAAACTTTTATATTTGTTGGATAAAGCGATGTTGCAACGTATGAGCGGTTTATATGAAGCCAGTAATACTACATTTGAGCAAGCCAAAGCTTTGATGGATAAGCTTGAAGCGACCAGTGTGACTGAACAACTTGGTGCACTGACAATTAACGACAGCGCCATGAGTTATGAAGGTGAAGATTACGAACAAACCGCAGTGCATATCTATGCTGCGCTGAACTACATAGAATTGGGCTTGTGGGATGAAGCGCGGGTAGAAGCCTTGCAAATTGATGAACGCATCAAACGTGTCAAAGAAAAGCGTGATGGCAAAGCAGTTGAAGATCCATTTGCTAGCTATTTAATGGGTTTTATTTTTGAGCAAGAGGGTGAGTATAGTGATGCTATGATTGCTTACCGCGATGCATACCAGACCTATCAAAAGTATCAGCAGCCTACGCCGTTGTTTTTGCAACGGGACTTGTTGCGACTGAGCAAGTATTTAGACCTTAGACAAGAGTACCAAACATACATAACAAAGTTTGGTATCAAAGAAAAATATGAGGTTGCACAATTACAAAAACAAGGTGAGATTATATTGTTGATTCACCATAGCCTTGCTCCGATTAAACGGGCGCATGAGACATTAGTGTATAGTTCAACAGGTGTACCTTTGCGTATTTCTTTGCCCGTTTATCAATCACGTCCCAGTTATATTCATCAAGCTCGTTTGCTGGTGGGTAATCGGGCAGTACAAACTGTCATGGTGGATAGTTTTGATAAGTTGGCACGTTTATCTTTGAAGACGCATAGAGCTGCAATGACAGCACGTTTGATTGCTAGAGCCTTAATTAAGAAACAAGCTGCACACCAAGCAGAAGATAAAGGCGGGGCTTTGGCTGGTTTTTTGGTTGATGTTGCAGGTATGGTTACAGAAACAGCAGATACCCGAAGTTGGTTAACGTTACCTAAGAATATTCTTCTTGCTCGTTTACCGCTTCCTGCAGGTACATATTTTGCAAGATTGGAATTGTTAGGTCCGAATGGTCATGTTGTTCAAACGGTTGATTTAGGGGATATAACGTTAACACAAGGTAGAAAAAGAGTGATTGAAAAAAGTTTTATTGGCCCATATTTACAGTGATAGGTTATCATTTAGAATGAACCAGAAGCTGAGAATAGGGCTTGCTTTAGGCAGTGGTTCAGCGCGTGGTTGGGCGCATATTGGTGTGATTTCAGCTTTGAGAGATATAGGCATTGAACCGCATGTGATTTCAGGTTGCTCGATTGGCGCACTTGTGGGTGGCGCTTATGCCAGTGGTCATTTTATGGATTTAGAAAAGTGGGTTTCAGCACTGACTTGGAAAGAAATTGTTGGTTTTTTGGATATGTCAGTTATGCGAGGGGGGGTGATTCGGGGTGAGAAGTTGCTAAGTTTTGCCAGACAGTATATGCAAGAAAAGCCTATCGAAGCTTTGGATATTCCTTTTGCCGCAGTCGCTACAGATTTGGAGAGCGGACGAGAAGTTTGGTTGCGTGAAGGTTCGCTATTAGAAGCTGTGCGTGCATCGATTAGTTTACCTGGATTGTTTACACCAGTGCAGAGAGAAGGTCGCTGGTTGGTAGACGGCGGTTTGGTAGACCCTGTGCCTGTATCACTATGTCGAGCTTTGGGTGCAGAGGTGGTGATTGCAGTGAACTTGAATGGTGATTTATTGGTCAAACATGAAAAACGACAAGATGTAGTAAAAGAAACAAATAAAAGCTTGCGGGCGAATGATTCACTGTGGGAACGTGTATCTGATACATGGAAAAGTGAACTAAGTGAACGTAAGAATATGTTGTTAAAACAATGGTTGAGTAAACGCACGGGTGCGCCAGGTATGTTTGAGGTGATGTATGGCTCACTTAATATTATGCAAGATAGAATTACGCGTAGTCGTCTAGCAGGTGACCCTGCTGATGTGATTTTAGAGCCTAGGCTTGGGCATATTGGCTTAATGGATTATGACAAAGCTGAAGATGCGATAGCAGAAGGTAGGGCAAGTGTGGAACGGTTAAAACCGCAGTTGTTGGCGTTGTTGCACTAGGAGTCTGTCGGACTTATGATAATCTACTGTGAAAAATCGAATATTCATGCTTTTTCACCTGTGTTTTCGTTGAATAGCCTGCTATTCGCCTTATATTCATGCAAAAAATCAAAGAATCTCGATATTTCTCGCTACAATTACCATAAGTCCGACAGACTCCTAAATTATTCCATATCCTCAAAAAACCACTGCATATCGCTTAAATCATGAGCAATGGGTGCTTGGGGTAAATTGCGAATCACTTCTTGACCATAACGTTTGGTATGCAATCGCGAATCCAAAATAGCAATGGCTCCTCGGTCGCTGGTGGAACGAATCAAGCGACCTGCACCCTGCCTAAGCACCGCAATTGCTTCAGGTAATTGGATGTCCATAAAACCATTGCCACCTTGTGCTTCACAGTCTTTAGTGCGCTCTTTAAGCAATGCATCGGTAGGTGGTGCAAAGGGGATTTTATCAATAATGACCAGTGACAATGTTTCACCAGGTACATCTACACCCTCCCAAAAGCTACGGGTGCCACACAAAATCGAGTGTTTATCCTTACGAAATGCTTCGAGAATCATATCGCGACTACCACTTTCACCTTGCACCAAGACTTGCCATGGTAGTGCTTGTTGCAAATGGGTGGCATAGGTTCTTAAAGCATAGTGGGAGGTAAACAAAACAAATGCTCGCCCACGTGAGGTTCGCAACAGCGCTTCAATTTCGCCTTGCATCACTTGTTGGTAGTCCTGAGCTCTGGGGTCGGGGATGTGTTTAGGCAAATAGAGCATGGCTTGCTGTTGATAATTAAACGGTGAGGGGTGGTAACTTTCTTCTGCCAACTCTTGGTTTAATCCTAAGCGGGCGCGATTGTAGTCAAACTTATTGGATACACGCAGTGTGGCTGATAAAAGTACAAATGATGCCTCACGCTCCCACAAATGTTGGGTCAGTACAGGCCCTGTTTGTATGGGGGCAGAGATATACTGTTTTCTGTCATCTTTGCCTTCTTCCCATACCACATAACCCTCTTGAGGGGTGAGGATTTGCTGCATTTCTTCAAGAATCATGGTGGCGCGTTCTACCATTTTAAGCATATCATCATGGCGCTCCTCTCTTGAAATCGCGATATCGAGTAAAACTTCCCAATCATTTTTGATGGTTTTGAGGTCTTTATCTGCCCATTGGGTAATGACTTCGGCACCCAGTTTACGAACTTGTTCTTTTAAATCAGTTTCATCACCAAGGGTATCAAGCACAGCTTGTATATCATTGACCCAATAGATCAATTTGCTACGAGAGAGCTGAATGCCAAATTGGCGGCTTGCTAAATCAGGTAAACTATGAGCCTCATCAAGCACATAGGTGTCGAATATGGGTAAGACCTCACCAAAGTCGCCCGATTTAAGCGAAGCATCCGCTAGCAATAAACTGTGGTTGGCAATGACAATGTCAGCTTGTTGGGCTTTTTGCCGTGCTTTCATGAGTGGGCATTGCTTGTAATGTTCACATTTGCTGCCCGTGCATTGATCTGCTGTTGCAGTGACTAGTGGACCAATGCCTTTTTCAAATACATCAAAGTTTAAGGTGGATAAGTCACCATCGGTTGTTGTTTCTGACCACTTGGCGACTTTAAGCAATGATTTTTTTGCCCAAATTTCTTGTTGGTTGCTTGTGAGATGTATATTGAGGCGCTGGGGGCAGAAATAGTTGCTTCGACCTTTGAGTAAAGCGACTTTTCGGCGTACCCCCAATGCATTTTGTACTGCTGGTAAATCACGAAACATCAGTTGGTCTTGCAAAGCTTTGGTATGCGTGGAAATCAACACCTTATCCGATGAGCGCAAGGCAGGAATAAGGTAAGCCAGTGTTTTCCCTGTGCCTGTTTCAGCTTCGGCAATCAGTATGTTTTGCTGCGCCATTGTGGCGCTGATTTTTGCTGCCAAGTCTACCTGCTCTTGGCGATAGCTATAGCCTTGAAGCCCTTGGGCTAACGAAGATTTGGCATCAAAGTCTGCGTGAACTTGTGCAATAAAAGAAGTTTCGATAATAAACTCAGAGGGTCTTTATTGGGTGAGGCGGGTGAGTGCTTCGCGATACTTATCCGCTGTTTTTTGCATAATATCGACATCAACTTCAGGTGCTGGTGGTGTTTTATCCCAATCTTGCGCTTCTAGCCAGTCGCGAATGATTTGTTTATCAAAGCTTGGAGGGCTGATACCTGGTTGGTAGGTGGCAACATCCCAAAAACGAGAAGAATCAGGGGTTAAAACTTCATCAATTAAGGTGAGCGTACCATTTTCATCCAAGCCAAACTCAAACTTGGTATCAGCAATGATAATACCTTTTTCCAAAGCATAGGTTGCAGCTTCTTGATAGAGTTGAAGACTGACATCACGGATTTGTGTGGCAAGCTCTGTACCAATGATGTCACACATGGTTTCAAAATTAATATTTTCGTCATGTTCTCCCACATCTGCCTTGGTGGACGGGGTAAAAATAGGTTCAGGTAGTTTGTCGGCAAGCTTTAAACCTTGAGGCAGACTGATACCACAGACAGAATCTTGTTTTTGATATTCTTTCCAACCTGAACCAATCAAATAACCACGAACAATGGCTTCAATGGGTAAAGGTTTTAGGCGTTTGACTACCAAAGCGCGGCTACGTACACGTTCACGTTCACCTGCATTGGGAATCGCATCATCTAAGTTTAAGTCAGACATTTGGTTGGGAATGATATGCCCAAGTTTATGAAACCAAAAGTCCGAAACCTGGTTTAATATTTCACCTTTTTGGGGCACAGGTGATGGCAATATAACATCAAATGCAGATAGGCGGTCTGTAGTAACAATCAATAGATGTTGATCATCAATCGCATACATATCACGAACTTTACCGCTGTGTAAAAGTTTCAAACTTTGAATGTCGGCATGCAATAATGTTTTGGGGCTGCTCATATTGTCTCTCACTATGATGATAAAATTAATCGCGAAACGTGCCATAGTGAGCTTAAAGCGACAAGTATTGTGCTTGTTAGCGTTGGTGCACAGTGATATAAAAGAAGAATGCAGTGTTTTATATAATCACTTTAAATATTTATGGTTAAGCTGTTGAGAGTGTTGTAAACACTACGTTTCTCTAATGTTTTTGTGTTATTTTGTGCCTTAAGTTACCTTTTTTTTGTTGCATATTGTATGACTTGTTCGCATAGTTAATGCCTTGCCACACAGGGATGTGAGTTTGAAGGCATTGGAGATTTTATGTTTAAGTTTGTACTGATGATTGGTTTGGTATTGTCCATGAGTATGTTATCTGTGGATCATGCTTCTGTTGGTATAACTCAAGTGCAAGCCGCGGATAATATGGCTCAAGTACGTTTGATTTTGAAAAAGCTTCGTGGTTCCATGGCAAGTATGAAAGATTTTGACGAGCTTGAAGCTGCTGGTATGGATAAAGCAGATGTGGATAAATTGCGCAGAGCAATGAAGTCCAAAATAAAACAAATGACCAAGGATGCTGTCGATTTAATTACAGCATTATAGGTTTACTCTTTCGCACTATATTAAGGTGCTTCATTAGTAGGATTTTTTTGTTAGGGTTCGCGTATAATTTATAAGTGAGTAAAACAAGTGGGCAGACATTGTATCTGCCCACTTGTTTGCTTGGATTTAGGTTAACAAGATTAAGACTTACGAGGTTAGACCATATGCCACGTCGCAATGATATTCAAACCATTATGATTCTAGGAGCTGGGCCGATTGTTATTGGTCAAGCTTGCGAGTTTGATTATTCTGGGGTTCAGGCGTGTAAAGCACTGAAAGAAGAAGGTTTTAGGGTTGTGCTGGTCAACTCAAATCCTGCAACCATTATGACAGACCCAGAGTTTGCTGATGCAACCTATATCGAACCTGTGACTTGGGAAGTTGTCGAAAAGATTATTGAAAAAGAACGTCCTGATGCAATTTTACCAACTATGGGTGGGCAGACTGCACTGAACTGTGCCTTGTCATTGAATAAACACGGTGTGTTAGAAAAATACAATGTGCAACTAATTGGTGCACAACCTGATGCCATTGATAAAGCTGAAGATAGAGAGCGCTTTAAACGTGCGATGGATAGCATTGGTTTGGAAATGGCGCGTGGTGGTTTTGCGCACTCTATGCAGGAAGCACGTGATTTGGCTGATGACATTGGATACCCGATTATAATTCGCCCTTCGTTTACCTTGGGCGGTTCAGGTGGTGGTATCGCATACAACCCCGAAGAGTTTGAACAAATTGCAGGTTCGGGGTTGGATGCTTCACCAACCGATGAGATTCTGGTTGAAGAATCGATTATTGGTTGGAAAGAATATGAAATGGAAGTTATGCGTGACCATGCCGATAACTGCGTGATTATTTGTTCCATTGAAAACTTTGATGCTATGGGTGTGCATACTGGTGACTCCATCACGGTTGCACCTGCACAAACGTTAACAGATAAAGAATACCAAAAAATGCGTGATGCATCGATTGCTATTTTGCGTGAAATTGGCGTGGAAACAGGTGGTTCAAACGTTCAGTTTGCAGTCAACCCTGTAGATGGGCGTTTGATTGTGATTGAAATGAACCCACGCGTATCCCGGTCTTCAGCGCTTGCCTCTAAAGCGACAGGGTTCCCGATTGCTAAAATTGCGGCGAAGTTAGCTGTGGGTTATACGCTTGACGAAATTCCTAATGATATTACCGGTGAAACGTTTGCTGCTTTTGAGCCAAGCATTGACTATGTGGTTACCAAATTGCCACGTTTCGCTTTTGAAAAATTTGAAGGTGCAGATACGCGTTTAACCACACAAATGAAGTCTGTGGGTGAAGTGATGGCGATTGGCCGCACATTCACAGAGTCTTTGGGCAAAGCTATGCGTGGTTTAGAAGTCGACTCTTGTGGTTTTGATAAAACCATACCTGAAGATGTGGATGTTAAAGTATTCTTGCAAGAGAAGCTGGCTGTACCTGGTGCAGATAGATTATGGTGGATGGGAGAAGCGCTTCGTATAGGTTGGAGTGAAGATAAAGTTTTTGATGTCACAAAAATTGACCCTTGGTTTATTCGTGAGCTTTCAGTTGTCATCGCTTTGGAACAAACCTTGGCAGGGCGAGATGTGGCAAGCTTGAGTAAAGCAGAATGGAGACAAGCCAAGCGAGAAGGTTTGTCTGACCAACGTTTGGCAATGTTGTTGGCTGTTGATGAAAATATTGTCCGTGAAACACGCTCTGCTTTGGGTGTGAAACCTGTATTTAAACGCGTCGATACTTGTGCAGCAGAGTTTGTTGCTAAAACGCCGTATATGTATTCAACTTATGAAGAAGAATGCGAATCTGAACCCACAGATAAGAAAAAAATCATGGTGCTTGGTGGTGGCCCTAACCGTATTGGGCAAGGCATTGAGTTCGATTACTGCTGTGTACATGCAGCATTTGCTTGTTCAGAAGATGGTTTTGAAACCATTATGGTCAACTGTAACCCAGAAACGGTTTCTACTGATTATGATACATCTGACAGGTTGTATTTTGAGCCGCTGACCTTTGAAGATGTGATGGCGATTGTTGATGTTGAAAAACCCTATGGTGTGATTGTGCAGTTTGGTGGGCAAACGCCGTTAAAACTTGCAGAATCATTACAAGCAGCAGGTGTACCGATTATTGGTACAAGCCCTGACATGATTGATTTGGCAGAAGATAGAGAGCGTTTTCAAGCCTTGTTGCATGATTTGAAGTTGTTGCAACCTGAAAATGGTACTGCACGTTCCACAGAAGAAGCCGTGCAAGTGGCTAAAGAAGTGGGTTATCCTGTTGTCGTTCGCCCATCGTATGTGTTGGGTGGTCGTGCGATGCAAATTGTGCGTGATGAGAAAGGTTTATTGCGTTATATGAATGAAGCTGTGCAAGCTTCACCTGATCATCCTGTGTTGTTGGATAGGTTTTTAAATCAAGCTATTGAATTGGATGTGGATGCTTTATGTGACGGCAACCGTGTGGTGATTGGTGGCATCATGGAGCATATTGAAGAAGCTGGTGTTCACTCGGGCGATTCATCATGTTGTTTGCCGCCACACTCAATCTCACAAGCCATTATTGATGAAGTGACACGCCAAACCAAAGCTTTGGGTATGGCATTAAATGTGCGTGGATTGATGAATATTCAGTTTGCGTTACAAGGTGAGACACTTTATGTCTTGGAAGTAAACCCTAGAGCTTCGCGTACGGTTCCATTTGTATCTAAGGCTACGGGTGTGCCGCTGGCGAAGATGGCAGCGCGTATTATGTCGGGTCAGACTTTGGATGATTTGGGTATTGATGAAATTAAGCAACCCAAAACATTCAAATCAGTCAAAGAAGCTGTGTTCCCTTTTGTGAAGTTCCGAGGTGTTGATCCACTTTTAAGCCCTGAAATGAAATCTACAGGCGAAGTGATGGGGCTTGCTAAACATTTCCCAGCAGCTTTTGCCAAAGCACAGTTGGGTGGTGGTTCCCGTTTACCCAAACAAGGTACTGCTTTTGTCTCCGTGCGTGAGGCAGATAAACATCGCGTGGTAGAATTGTCGGCAAACTTGGTTAAAGCTGGTTTTGAGCTTTTGACTACGGAAGGTACAGGTGCAGTGTTGGATGCAGCGAATGTACCCAATACACGTGTTGCAAAGGTGACCGATGGTGTGCGACCACATATTGTTGATAAATTATTGTCTGATGAAATTAACTTTATTGTCAATACTACGGAAGGTGAACGTGCTATTGCTGATTCAAAATCGATTCGTCAAGCTGCATTGGATCGTGGTATTGTATATTTCACCACGGTTGCAGGTGGTTTGGCGGCAGCAGAATCCATGGTTGATGGTTCGGATGTAACAGAAGTAAAAAGTATTCAAGATTACCATAAAGACGAGGTGGCATAATGGAACGTATTCCAATGACCCAAGAAGGTGCCGATGCTATGCGTAAAGAATTGGCAATCATGAAAGGTGAGAAACGTCATCATATCATTGCGGCAATTGAAGAAGCATTAGCGCATGGCGATTTATCCGAAAACGCGGAATATCATGCGGCGAAAGAAGAGCAGGGCATGAATGAAGCGCGTATCAAGTTGATGGAAGATAAACTTGCACGGGCGCAAATTATTGACCCTAAAACCATTGAATCGGATAAGATTGTGTTTGGTGCAACTGTGAAATTGTTGGATTTGGACACAGATAAAGAAATCACATACAAGATTGTTGGTGAGGATGAAGCCAAAATTGAAAATGGTACGATTTCCATCACATCGCCGATTGCCAGAGCTTTAATTGGCAAGGAAGAGGGTGATATGGCAACGGTTCGTGCACCGGGTGGTGATAGGGAACTTGAAATTGTTGAGATTATATACCAATAATGATGCCTGAAACAGTGATGAATAAAGCAAAAGGTGCTCACTTTTCAGGGCTAAAGTTAAGTTTAGCACTGGTGTTAGGGTTATTGTTGGTTCCCGCTTATGTGGTTGCGCCTGTTTTGTTTACTGAGCTAGAGTCAGTGCAAGCAGGGTTGATTGCAGGCAAGATTTTTTATATGTCAAACCTAGCCATTCTCATTTTGCTTGTTTCGGCAGCGGTGTTTGCTTACCGCATTCAAGTGAAAAAATCGACATGGTACTTGTTGGGTTTGGTTGGCTTTATGGTTGCCATCAATGTGTTTGGCGTGACCAATATGATGAGCATGATTAAAGCTGAAGCTGGTGATATTTCAGCCCTAGCGGATGATGATCCATTGCGTTGGGCTTTTGCTTTCTGGCATGGTATGGGAAGTATATTGCAGTTAATCAGTAGCCTTTTGGTGGTGGTTTTGGTGATGCGCAATGATAGTTCGCATACCCAAGAGACACAGGTTTAAAGATGCGCTCGGTGTTGGCATGGTTTGATAAACAGCTGGAAGACACTGAGTTGATGATGCTGCTGGCATTTTTGCTGCTGGTTTTTGTACTCTTAGGCTTGTTTGGTTCCACTTTAGCGCCCGCACTGGTTGCGATTGCATTGGCTTATGTGTTGGATGGCATTGTATCACTTTTGGTATCATGTAAAATGCCAAGGCTTTTAGCCGTTATTCTTGTTGGAATTGGCGCGTTATTGGCGGTGTTGTTTGCCATGCTTGCGATTGTCCCTGTGTTATCCGATCAGATTGGATTGCTGGTTTCAAAAGTGCCACAATATGTGCAGCTTTTAAAGGATACTGTGCATGATTTACAACAGCGTTACCCCACGGGTTTAAATGCTGATTATTTGCAACAATCTATTGCATCGGGTGCAGAAAAAGTTCAAGAGTGGGGTGGTTTGATTTTGTCCAAATCTTTGGCATCCATTCCCAATGTCATTGCCTTGGGTGTTTATGTATTTCTTGTGCCTGTATTGGTGTTTTTCTTGCTTAAAGATAAGCAACGTATCCAATTATGGGCGCAACAGTTTTTACCCAAACAACGCACACTTTTAACCCGTGTTTGGGGTGAGTTAGATGTACAAATGGGGAACTATATCCGTGGTCGCTTTTGGGAATCATCACTGGTTGGTTTGGTCATGTGGGTGGTGTACTTTTTTATGGGGCATGAATATGCCTTATTATTGGCAGTGCTGACGGGTATTTCTGTTTGGATTCCATTTGTTGGTGCTGCGGTTGTAACAATTCCTGTTGTGTTATTATCCTATTTTCAATGGGGCTGGACGGATATGGCGATGTATAGCCTTTTGGCTTATGCGATTATTCAGCTTATTGATGCCAATATTGTGATTCCTTGGTTATTTTCCGAAGTGGTGAATCTTCATCCGATTGCCATTATTGTTGCTGTGCTTGTGTTTGGTAGTTTTTGGGGTGTTATTGGTGTGTTTTTTGCTATTCCATTGGCTGCTTTGGTGCAGTCTGTATTGGTTATTATTGCTGAACGTACCAAACATTCAGCGTCTAATAGTTAATACTTACAAGTTTTTCCCGGTTTGATTACGTTTGGCGAAATAAACTTTCGCGGTAATGTTTTAGTTCCGCAATAGACTCTTCAATATCAGCCAATGCCAAATGTGCACCACGTTTTTTCCAAGATGGCAACTCTGGATACCAACGTTTTGCCAACTCTTTCACGGTACTCACATCGATATTACGATAATGTAACCAACTTTCTAAACGCGGCATATACTTTACCAAAAAGCGACGGTCTTGATGAATAGAGTTGCCACAAAGTGGAGAATCGCCTTCGGTTACATGTCTACGGATAAAGTCTAGGGTTTGCTGCTCTGCCTGCTTTAAAGAAAGTTTTGAGTCTTTAACACGTTGCGTTAAACCTGAATCACCATGGTATTTAACGCACCAATCATTCATGCGAGACATCACTTCATCGGATTGATGAATCACAAGGTTAGGGCCTTCGGCGATAATATTAAGCTGACCATCGGTGATAATGGTTGCCATTTCAATGATGGTATCTGTTTCAGGGTCCAAACCAGTCATCTCCAAATCCATCCATACCAAATAATCATTGGTTTTATTGCTCATCGGTGTCGCTCCATACTTTCATACCTAAACCTAACAGAAAAAATTCAGGCGATGTTTTACGACTGGCTTTAGGTTTGATGTTTTTAATGCGTTTAAACGATTTTCCCATATCACGGCGGAAATTATCATAACCTTCACCCATAAATGTTTTCATCAGCACATCACCATCAGGTCGCAAATATTGTTTGGCAAAGTGTAAGGTCATTTCGTTTAAACCAATCATACGCATTTGGTCGACAAGTTTGTGTCCGCTCATTTCTGGTGCCATATCAGAGACCACCAAATCAACTTTACGTCCATCTAATGCTTGTTTTAAGGCTTCTTGACCTTTTAGCGAATCAAAGTCACCTTGAATGATGGTCACGCCACGAATGGGGTCTAGGGGGAGTAAATCAATACCGATAATTTTGCCTGAGCTATCGATGTAGTTGCGTAATTCTTCGCTCCAAGAGCCTGGGGCACAACCCAAATCAACAATGACGGCATCTTTTTTGATATGAATACTGTTCGAATCGAGAATTTCTGTAAGTTTAAAAACAGCACGCGAGCGTTTGCCTTCACGTTGTGCGCGTTTCACATGCGGGTCATTGGCATGACGTTGAAACCATGCGGAAGTTTTTCTATCTTTTTTGCTTTTACTCTGTTTCACGTTTTTCCTTGATGGTTTAGCTTTTTCAGTGGCAATTAAACCACAAAGCGACAAGGCGACAAAGCCTTTGCAATATTTATAAAAAAACGACCCCTAAAAAGAGGTCGTTTTATATGTTTGAAACAGTTGGAATTAAAGCTTGTCAGCTTCTTCAGCCAAATATGAAGCCACGCCTTCTGCGTCTGGTTTCATAGCTTTGTCACCTTTGTTCCAGCCTGCAGGGCAAACTTCACCATGTTCTTCGGCGAATTGAAGTGCATCAACCATGCGCAACATTTCGTCAACATTACGGCCCAATGGAAGGTCGTTAATCACTTGGTGGCGTACTTTACCTGCTTTATCAATCAAGAAAGAACCACGAAGTGCAACATCGCCACCCAATAAGTGGTATTGTTCACCATCTTCATCTTCAACAGTGGTATTGCCCATCAATACATCATAATCAGCAGCAATTGATTTGCTCAAGTCTGCAACCAATGGGTATGCAACAGGTCCAATACCGCCTTCGTTGATGGGTGTATTGCGCCATGCAACATGTGAGAATTGTGAATCCACTGAGCAGCCAATCACTTGCACGCCACGTGCTTCAAATTCTTTGATGCGGTGGTCGAATGCAATAAGTTCACTTGGGCAAACAAATGTGAAATCCAGTGGGTAAAAGAAAAGTACAACTTCTTTACCTGCATAATCTGATAATGAAAATTCTTCGTTAATGCTACCATCTGGCATCACTGCTACTGCAGTAAATTGTGGTGCATCTTTTCCAACTAATACGCTCATGTCTAACTCCTTAACTTAAACTCAGAGGGGAAGTATATCATAAAAATATGACATGGCGTAACCCATATATTTAATAAGTGTTTTCCTTGGTTTTCTTGGAAAGTGGTATGCATTTTGCTTTCATGAAGTGTGGATATTGTCAGGAGAATAGAACTATGCGTAATAACCAACCCGTGAATAGCATTGAACACCGTATGAAGGATGGTGATATTTTGGTGTCAAAAACTAATTTAAAGGGTAAAATAACCTATGCAAATGAAGCATTTTGTAGTATTGCAGGCATGACTGAAGCGGAGCTGATTGGTCAGCCGCATAATGTGGTGCGACACCCCGATATGCCATCAGCTGCATTTGCAGATTTGTGGGCGACGATTCAAGCGGGAAAACCATGGACTGGTTTGGTAAAAAACCGTTCAGCAGATGGTGGTTATTATTGGGTGAAAGCCAATGTTGCTCCTGAATATGATGAACGAGGGCAGTTGCAAGGGTATATCTCTGTGCGAACTTATCCTACGGATAGAGAAATTAAAGATGCTACAGCTTTGTATGCATCCATTAATAAAGGGCAAGCTACGTTGCCAAGCACACTTGATTTCCCTTGGTTTCGCAGCATTAGTATCAAACATATGATGGGGTTATCATTGTTGCTGATGATGTTGCCACTGCTTATGGTTGCATGGGTTTTATCTCAAGGGGATGTGCTTGGTGATGGTATGCAGTTTTTATTAATGTTAAGTGCTGTCAGCATGAGTTTTGCCTTGCTGGTGCAGTGGAACAATATGCGAGAAACCATCAAACCAGTTCAAGAAGTGATTGGTGTACTTCAAGCTATTGTCAGTAATAACTTTGATAGCGAACTTCACAAAAGATCAGAGAATGAAATCGGTGAAATGAAGGACTTAATTAAGGTTATTCAGTCTAAGTTACAATTTGAAATATTTGAATCGAGAAAGGCAGCTGAGCGACAAAAAGCATTGGATATTCAGCGTAGAGAAGAAGAGCAACAAGAAAATATTATGTTAGCCAATACATTTGAATCAGATGTAGGAACCTTGGTAACTGAGCTTCATCAAAATGCTTCTCAAATTTATAAATCAATGGAGAGTCTTTCACAAATTGCAGACCATTTGAATGATCAATCGAATGGTGCACAAAACAATGTGTCACAAAGTTCAGACTATGTGGGTTCTACGGCTGCAGCCATTGAGGAAATGTCTATTTCTGTGGCAAGTGTGGTTGAACAAATCAACAAGACATTAAATATATCACAACAAGCGGTGAAAGAAGCCAATAGTAGCGCACACATTATGAAAGAACTGGTTGTTGCTTCTGAGGAAATTGGCTCTGTTGTGGATACCATCAGTGATATTGCGGAACAAACTAATTTATTAGCACTAAATGCGAGCATTGAGGCTGCAAGGGCTGGTGATGCGGGTCGAGGTTTCGCAGTGGTTGCTGGTGAGGTGAAGGAGCTTGCAAATCAAACATCTCAAGCCACTGGTAAAATAAGTAAGCAGGTTGAACAAATTCAAAAACAGAGCCAAAAGGCAGGCTCATCTATCCATTGTATTCAAGAAATTATTGAACAAGTTAGTGAGCATAGTAGTCATGTGGCTTCAGCTATGGAGCAACAAAGTGAGGCTACGCATGAAATGTCTGAGGGTGCACAATATGCCAATGCAAGCATGCAAGAAGTAAAGGTATCTGTAGGTGAGGTGTCTATTGGAGCTAGCAAAGTAGATGATTCTGCTGAAGACAACCTCAAGCGAGTGAAAGAAATGATTGAACAAATGACAGTTGTACAACATCAAGTGCAAAATTTTGTGGCTAAATTAAGAGCTTAAATACAGATAAATTTAGGCTGGATCTGTGAATCCAGCCTATATCAGTTGGTTTTAAAACTTGGGCATACCTGGTATGCCACCACCTAGGCCCATTTTACCAGCCATGGCTTGCATCATACGTTTGCCTTTGCCGCCTTTCATTTTTTTCATCATTTTCTGCATTTGCGCAAATTGTTTTAACATTTTATTGACTTCTTGAACCGATGTTCCCGAGCCTGCAGCAATACGTTTTTTACGGCTGCCGTTGATGAGTTTGGGGTAGGTGCGTTCTTTGGCAGTCATAGAATATACCATGGCTTGCATGCGTTTGATGGGTTTATCATCGAATTGTCCTAAGGCTTCTTGCGGCACATTCATGCCAGGCATCATTTTCATAATGCCACTGATACCGCCCATATTTTGCATTTGTCCCATTTGTTCGGCGAAATCCATCAAATCGAACTTGCCCTTACGCATTTTTTGTGCTGCTTTTTCAGCTTGTTCATGGTCAACATTGGCTTGGATTTTTTCAACCAAGCCAACAATGTCGCCTTGCCCAAGAATGCGACCAGCCATACGTTCAGGGTCAAACAATTCGAAAGCATCCAGTTTTTCACCAGTACCCACATAACGCACAGGAACACCTGTGCTAAAAGCAACCGATAATGCTGCACCACCACGCATATCAGCATCGGTTTTGGACATGATGCAGCCCGTTAATGGCACCGACTTGTGGAATGTTTCGGCAATTTCTAGTGCTGTTTGACCAGTCATCGCATCAAGCACCAACAGACGCTCTGTAGTGCCTACTGCCTTTTCTACAGCCTGAATTTCTGCCATAAGCGCAGCATCAACCACTTGGCGACCTGCAGTATCTAAAATTAAAACATGATGCCCGCCTGTTCGCGCCAGTTTAAGCGCTGTGGCTGCCATTTTCTCAGGGCTATTGCCTTCACCATGTAAGTAAGGAACATTGACTTGTTCAGCTAGGATTTGTAGCTGTTCACGCGCAGCTGGTCGGGTCGCATCCACGGATGTGAGCGCAACTTTTTTACCTTGTGCTGTGAGTAGTTTGGCAAGTTTACCTGCAGTCGTGGTTTTACCCGCACCTTGCAAACCGCAAAGCATGATGACGGATGGAATTTTAGATGTATTTAAATCGCGACGTTGTCCACCCAGTACCACAGCCAATTCATCATGCAGTATTTTAATAATAACCTGACCAGGTTGCAGACTTTTTGCGACATCTGCGCCTAATGCGCGTTCTCGAACGGCAGCCAATAAGTGTTTAACCACAGCAAGTGCAACATCAGCTTCGAGTAATGCCATGCGCATTTCTCTAAGGGTTGCATCTAAGTCTGCCTCGGTAACGCGGGCTGAACCACGTAGTTTATTAGCAATATTACCGAGTTTAGTGGTTAATGAATCAAACATGTATGTACTCTCTTATCTTGGTTTTCAAAACAGTTTTCAAAATGGTTGTTAAAAAGTGAAGGGCAAGCATAGCGGTTGCCTTGTCAAACTTCCATTCTAAGATGTTGCCATGCCGAATACTTCACGCGTTCAACAAGCTTATGTTCACTGTCATAACATTGCCAATGAACATTATGAAAATTTTCCAACTGCTTCTTTACTGTTAAAAAAGCAGCTGCGACCTGCTGTGGCAGTGATTTACACTTTTGCACGTACGGCGGATGATTTTGCCGATGAAGGTGATTTTACTGTTGCCCAGCGTTTAGCCATGCTGGATGACTGGGAACATCAGTTGGATTTAAGCTTAGAGGGTAAGTCAGAAAACCTTGTGTTTATTGCCTTGGCTGATGTGATGCATACGTTTGATTTGGATGTACAACTGTTTCGTGATTTACTTAAGGCATTTCGTATGGATGTGAGTTTCAAAGGTTTTAAAACTTTGGATGAGCTGATATTTTATGCTAAACATTCTGCCGACCCTGTGGGGCGTTTGATGCTTGCCTTGCATGGTATTAATGATACCAAAGCATTGCAAGCATCCGATGCGATTTGCACAGCTCTGCAATTGACCAATTTTTGGCAAGATTTTAAAGTGGATATACCCAAAGGGCGCTGTTATCTCGCCGATGAATGGTTGAGCAAGGTTAATATATCGCGGGATGATGTGTTGCAGGGGAGTGTAGGCATTGAAACGTTGCGACCAGCGATTGATGAAGCGATTTCTGAAACACAAAAGTTATTCAATCAAGGTTATGCACTTTTACCCTATTTGCCTCTTCGTTTGCGTATACAAATTGCCGCAACATTGGCAGGTGGCACTTCTATTTTGCATGTTACTCAAGCGTTGGAGAACCCTTTGCAACAACGCCCCACATTAAACAAGCTTGATTGGCTGAAAGTGAGCCTTAGCATTGTCAGCATGACACTACGCCCGAATTATTATAGTCAACGAGGATATGCATGAGCCCTGAAAAGTATTGTGAAGATAAAACCAGAGGTTCGGGTTCATCCTTTTTTTATGCCTTTTTATTTTTATCGCCTGAAAAACGCCGTGCCATGATGGCATTGTATGCATTTTGTCGGGAAGTGGATGATATTGCTGATGAAATCAAAGAAAAAGAGGTTGCTGTTCGTAAGCTTGTTTTTTGGCAAGAAGAAATCGACAGGGTGTTTGAAGGGGTAGCGCGTCACCCTGTAGGCAAAGAATTGATGTGGACACTTGCCCATTATCCTATCGAAAAAAGTATGTTTACCGAAATGATTGAAGGTATGCTAATGGATGTATCGGGTAAACCGATAGTGACTGATGAAGATTTAAACTTGTATTGTTACCGAGTGGCGGGCGTGGTGGGTTTGATGTCCATTGCTGTATTTGGGTTTACACAAGAAGCATCCAAAACCTTTGCACTTCGTATGGGTGATGCTTTGCAGCTCACCAATATTCTGAGAGATGTGCATGAAGACACCAAAATTGAGCGTATTTATTTGCCACAACAAATCCGTGCCAAGTTCAAGGTAACCGACCATGATATTCGCCAAGGTTTTACTGATCATGAAGAAGCCAATGCCAACCTCAAAGCTTTGATGCAGCATTATTATGATAAAGCAGAGCAGGCCTATGCTGATGCCTTAAAAGCATTACCCGCAGAAGATAGGAAAAGTTTGACCCCATCCTTGATGATGGGTGCAATTTATTATGCACATTTGGCAAAACTTAAGAAAGTGAATTTTGATGTATGGCAACACCCTGCACGGCTTACACCATTGAAGAAAATCTGGGTGGCATGGAAAGCTTATCGTTATGAGAAAAAGGCTGTGAAGAAAGGTTTGCCGTTGCGGTTAGACTTTTAATGGCGCAATCTGATAGCAAACGTATTGCTGTTGTCGGCGGAGGCATTGCAGGTTTAACGGCTGCATTGCGTTTGGCAGAATCAGGTTATCAGGTGGACCTGTTTGAGGCTGCTCCAGCATTGGGTGGGCGCACCAAATCTTTTTACGATGAAGAAGTGGATGAATGGGTAGATAATGGTCCGCATGCGATGGTGGGGGCATATCATGCCACATTGAAATTGCTCGCTGATGTGAATGCGTTGCAGCATGTGAGCTGGCAATCATCACTCACTTTATCGCTTTGGGATAAACAACGCGGTTTGTTTGATTTAAAAGCGGTGTCTTGGTTGCCTGTGAACTTGGCATTGATTTGGGCGGTTTATCGTTTGCCTAGGCATGATTTTTCCAGTGTAAAAGGCATGTTACGCTTGGCGATAACCATGATGAACCGCACTGAAGAGCAAACCGTGCAACAATGGATGGATGAGATCAAAGCACCCAAGCGGTTGGTTGAGGATATGCTGGAAGTCTTGTGTTTGGGGGTGATGAATGAACCCATGCACACTGCCAATGCCAAAACCTTTGCTAGAGTGCTTGCCACATCCTTTTCATCACATAAAAATGCAAAAATGGGTTGGTTTAACCAACCATTGTCACAAGCCTTGGTTGCGCCTGTTGCCGATAAATTGCGTGATTTGGGTGTAAATATGGAATTGCGGCATACTGTGCGTAGCCTTGATGAACTTAACCATGATGCTGTGGTGTTGGCATTGCCTGCCTTTGCTAGGAACCGTTTGCTGGGCATCAAGGAAGAAGTGCCAACCCAGGCCATCACCAATATTCATTTGTGGTTTGAAGAAAACCTAAACTTACCCAATATGATGCAAGGTATGTTGGGCACTTATGGGCAGTGGTTGTTTGATGTATCCAAGATGTTGCATCAAACAACAGGGCTTCATCATGTATGTATGATTATCAGTGCTGATGAAACAGACTTATCACAAATATCACAAAAGGAATTGATAGACAGGGTTTTGCATGAAGCGGAAATGATGTTGGGTAGAGCGCTTCCTGAACCGAAAAAAGTACGTTTTATTCGTGAGAAAAGAGCAACCGTTTTGGTCAGAAATCAGAAGAGCTTTGATTTGCCTGAACATGTTTTTCTTGCATGTGAATCACCTGCTCCCGGTGAACTGCCTGCAACCATTGAACTTGCGGTAATATCGGGTGAAAAAGCAGCCCATGAGCTGCTTGGTTGGGACAAAAATCACAAAATTAATGCTTGACACAGTAACTTATTCACTTTTTTGAGGCTGTGTCATATCTTTATCACAATTAGATAGGCTTGTTTGTTTAACCTTGTAACAATGCATAGATAAACTATTGTAAATAAAGGGAATAATATCATTGCCTAAAAAATAGACAGCAGGGGCATGTAGCTTAAGTGTTTAATATTATGCTGGTTGCATGCAGTGTTATCCACAAAGTTATCCACAGGTTACGTGGACAACTTTTTAAGAGACATTAAAAAAGCTTAATCGATAAGGGTTTCGGTGGGCTTTCAGGTTAAAGAGAGTGTAAAATGATGCAAAAAGATACCCCTATAGATTCAGTAAAAGTGGCGAAAAGAGATGCTTATGCAGTCATTAAGGCTTCGGGCGAAAGCCTCTTGAAATATTTGCAAGGTCAGGTTGCTCAAGATGTATCCAAACTATCTGAAACACAGGCTATTTATAGTGTGATTTTAACACCACAGGGTAAACCTGTTTCAGACTTTTATCTTTTGCTGACCAAGAAGAAAGAGACTTGGGCCGAGGTGATGTTTTTATGTCCCAGTGCATTTGCTTTAAACTTAGTAGAGCGCTTACGTATGTTTGCTCTGGGTTATGAGCTAAGGATTGGTAAAGTTTCATCTTGGCAGGTGTTTTCTGTGCAAGGCGGTGATGTTGATGATTTTTTGCAAGCCAATGCTTTACCTATGCCTACGCATGAGAAACTGGCATCAGCACATACCGACACGGTTTCAATTTTGCGTATGTCTGAGCCCAGTAAGAATGGGGTGTGGGTGATGGGGTCTGATTTACCTTTGTCGTGTAATGCTGATGAAAATGAAATTGAACGCGGGCGTATTTTGCAAGGAACACCACTTTTGGGTGTAGATTGGGATATCAAGTTGCATCCATTGAATGCCAATTTGATGGATAGAGATGGGGTAAGTTTTGATAAAGGGTGTTATGTAGGGCAGGAAGTGACCAGTCGTATGCATTGGCGCGGTGGCATCAAAAAGAAACTGTATCGCGTAAAGCTTGAGAAAGATGTGCGTCTGCCGTGCGCCGTGTTGACCACGGTCAAGGTGGGTGAAGTGACCAGTTTGGCGCAAGATGGTGATGCCTATCAAGGTATCGCCTTGCTTCCGATTGAAACGGTTGAGGCAAATCAGCCATTGCAAACCGAAGCTGGGGATAAAGTGCAAGTGCTTGGTGTTTGTGGCGAATGAAGCCAATTCGTGATTTAAGAGATTTGGGTGCAAAGTCTGAGCAAAGCTTAGCCATAATTGGCATTGTATCTGTTGCAGATATAGAGGAAGAGGGGGATGTGCAGTCTTTATGTGTTTAAAGCAAGCTGGTTTAAAGGCAAATATGAACTTTTTATATGTACTTGCGGGTGCATTGGAAGATAGAAGCTAGCTTGATGTTTCCCAGCATGAAAAAGGAAAACCATTTGATGGAAATGGAAGTTTATTAATTAAGAACAGAAAAAGTTGTTGGATAAGTAGAAAAATCATACTTATTTAGAGTGGGCGGTGAATTGTAAAAGATCCAATTTGACTTTTTGGGAAATAAAAGTTTTCAGGTAGATAAACGCTTGTCTTTATGTTTGTTTTCGTTTTGCTTTGTGCGTATCAGTATATGATACAGTTGAGGGGGGCTATATGCAGTTAGAGGTTGTTGGCGTTCATGATATGCTTTTAGTGGGTGTATCGATTTTTGTTGCTGTTGTATCTTCTTTTGTCGCTTTTAGTACAGTTTCAAGAATAGCGAAAGCAACAAATGCTAAAGCAAGGTACACTTGGTCAGCATTGTTTGGTGTTAGTTTTGGTGTAGGTGTTTGGGGTATGCACTTTGTGGGCATGCTTGCTTTTCAGCTACCATTAAAAGTTAGTTATGATTTGGATTTGACGACATTGTCACTTTTACTTGTAGTCGTCGTTTCGGGTTTTACTGGTATATTTATAACAAATACAAAAAAGATTCGAGGTTTAAGGCTTGCCATATTGGCGACGATTTTAGGTTTGTCTATTGCATCTATGCATTATGTAGGTATGGCAGCCATGGTTGTGAATGCAACAATGCATCATAACCATTGGATAATGTTTGCTTCTGTTGCCATTGCGATTGTTGTTTCAGGTGTTGGGCTGTATTTATTAGAAGAAGTGAAACTTTCTTATACCTTTGGGCAATTAAGGTATAAAATCCCTGTGGCTGTACTCATGGGGGCTGCTGTTTCTTCTATGCATTATACAGCTATGACAGGGGTTAGTTTTGTACCTATTCAGGGTATGAGTGTTATACATACAGGTTTGCAGCAAGGGTCTCTAGCGATATATGTTTTAATTGTACTCTTTCTTATTGAAGCTGGAGTGTTGGTTGTTTCGCTTATGGATGAAACGATTTCCAGTGTTAAAGCCAAACTTCTTGCAGAGGAGCAATCTAAACGTTTGGCATCCGTGATTGAGCAAGCAGATGAGTTGGTCATTGTTACTGATGTAGAAGGTGTGATTATTTATGTTAATCCTGCTTTTGCGAGGGTGAGCGGTTTTTCGGCAGAAGAAGCGCTTGGTGAAACACTTGAGCTGGTTTGGAGTGATGAAGTAGGGCAACTAAAATATCATGAAATATGGAAAAACCTCCAGTCGGGTAAACCTGTGTTGAACCTTTTGTTTAATAAATCCAAAAGTAATGCCTTGTATCAGGTTTCACAAAATGCTTTCCCGTTATATGATAAAAATGACTGTATTAATGGTTTTGCTATTATACAAAGGGATGTAACATTGCAACAGAAGATGGAGAAAAAGTTGCATCATGCAGACAGAGTGAATTCACTGGGGGTTCTTGCTGGTGGAATTGCGCATGATTTTAATAATATTATGACTGCAATTCTGGGGAATGCTTCGCTGGCAATAAAAAAAGTTCGTGTTAATGACCCTGTTTATAAACATATCGATTGCATTGTTGAAGCAAGTCACAGTGCTGCTGATTTATGTAGGCAGATGTTAGCTTATTCTGGTAAGGGTAAATTTGTAGTAGAACCCGTTAATTTATCAAATTTGGTACGTAATATGATGAAGTTGATTGAGGTCTCTATACCTAAGAAAATTGCGTTACATTATGACATGCCAGATAACCTTCCGTTAATTGATGCTGATGCAGCACAAATTCAACAGGTAGTATTAAACTTGTTAACGAATGCAGCAGAAGCTATGGAGGGTAAGGCTGGAAGAATAACCTTGGCAACAGGTGAGATGTATGCAGATGCGGATTATTTGTTGGGTACTTATGGGGACGCTGAAAAACATGAAGGTGATTATGTTTTCTTAGAAGTTTCTGATACCGGTTGTGGTATGAGTAATGAAGTTCAAAAACAGATGTTTGATCCTTTTTTTACAACGAAGTTTTCAGGCCGAGGTTTGGGCATGAGTGCAATGCTCGGCATTGTAAATGGTCACCAAGGTGCGCTTCGTGTGTACTCAGAGGAAGGTAAAGGCACAACTTTTAAATTAATATTCCCTGTATCTTCGGCAACAGAGGAAAAGAAAATGAAGCGATCTAAAACGCAGTTGAACAAAGTTTCTGGGTTGGTGTTGGTGATTGATGATGAAACATTTATATGTGAGACGGCTTGCGCAATGCTTGAAGATATGGGTTATACTGTGGTTACAGCCAATGGTGGTAAACAAGGTATTGCGGTGTTTACTGAATATCAAGATGACATTCAATTTGTTTTATTGGATATGACAATGCCTGAAATGGATGGTAAAGAGTGTTTTCGTTTATTGAGGGCAATTAAACCTGATGTGCAGGTCATACTTTCATCGGGCTATAATGAGCAAGAGGCAACCAGCCAATTTGTTGGCAGAGGGCTGGCTGGGTTTATTCAAAAACCTTATTCTGAGCATGTGTTGAGAGAGAAGATAAAAGTATTCATATATCAGTAACTTACACCTTTCTTATTGAAGTAATGATACTGAAAAGTGAATAACCGCAAAAATCACATGATTTTATGTGTAAGGCTTGTTATCTTGCGTCCCAAATTATAAAGATGTATTCAAACCGTTAGGGGAACCCATGTTAAACTTTTTGACCAAAATGTTTGGTAATCGCAATGAACGTATACTTAAAGGCTTGTATCCACTTGTAAGTAAAGTGAATAGTCTCGCAGATGAGACGGGTAAGTTATCGGACGAAGCATTGATGGCAAAAACGGATGAGTTTCGTGCTAGAATTGAAAAAGGTGAAAGTTTAGACGATTTATTGCCTGAAGCTTTTGCAGTTGTTCGTGAAGCATCGGATAGAGTGATGGGTATGCGTCATTTCGATTCGCAAGTGATGGGTGGTATTATTTTACACCAAGGTAAAATTGCTGAGATGAAAACGGGTGAGGGTAAAACTTTAACCGCTACACTACCTGTATATTTAAATGCATTGTCAGGTAAGGGTGCACATGTGGTAACGGTAAACGACTACCTTGCTTCGCGTGATGCTGAAGAAATGGGTAAACTTTATTCGGCATTGGGTCTCACCACAGGTGTGATTGTGAGCAATATGACCCATGAAGACCGTCAAGCTGCTTATGCCGCAGATATCACTTATGGTACCAACAATGAATTCGGTTTTGATTATTTACGCGATAATATGGCGTTTTCAGTTGATGATTTGGTGCAACGTGGATACAACTTTGCCATTGTGGATGAGGTGGATTCCATCCTGATTGATGAGGCGCGTACACCATTAATTATTTCAGGGCCCACTGAGCAAGCAGGTGAACTTTACACATTAACAGATGGTTTGATTCGTCAACTTGATGCTGATGATTATGATTTGGATGAAAAAGATAAAGCTGTTTCTTATACAGAAAAAGGAATGGAGCATATTGAAGAGCTTTATCGTGAAGCTGGTGCGCTTAAAGAGGGAAGTTTATACGACCCTGAAAACATTAATTTATTGCATGCTGCTACCCAGTGTCTAAGAGCGCATACCTTATTTACCCGTGAAAAAGATTATATTGTGCGCGATAATGAAGTGGTGATTATTGATGAGTTTACTGGGCGTATGATGGCGGGTCGTCGTTATTCAGATGGTCAACATCAAGCCTTGGAAGCCAAAGAAGGGGTCACCATTCAGCCTGAGAACCAAACACTTTCATCCATTACATTCCAAAACTTCTTCCGCATGTATGATACGTTGTCAGGCATGACAGGTACGGCAGATACAGAAGCTGAAGAATTCAAAAAAATCTATGATTTGGAAGTGGTGATTGTGCCCACCAATAGAGATATGATTCGTAAGGATCTAAGTGACCTAATTTACCGTGATCAAGAAGATAAGTTTAATGCCATTGTAGAAGATATCGTGGGTACATCCAATACGGGAGCGCCTGTATTGGTGGGTACAACTTCGATTGAAAAATCGGAAATGCTTTCGGAAGTATTGAAGAAAAAAGGCATTAAACATGAAGTATTAAATGCCAAACACCATGAGCGTGAAGCTGAAATTGTATCGCAAGCAGGTCGTAAAGGTGCTATCACGATTGCCACCAATATGGCAGGCCGTGGTACAGATATTATGTTGGGTGGTAATCCCAATATGCTGATTGCACAGTTGTCGGATAAGTTAAGTGATGAAGAACGTGCGAAGAAAGTAGCTGAAATCAAGGCGGCTTGTCAAAAAGAGCATGATGAAGTGATTGCTTTGGGTGGTTTGCATATTATTGGTACAGAGCGTCATGAATCGCGTCGTATTGATAACCAGCTTCGAGGTCGTGCGGGTAGGCAAGGTGACCCAGGTTCAACCCGTTTTTACTTATCGCTTGAAGATGACTTGATGCGTATTTTTGGTGGTGAAAAAATGCAAGGCATGCTCACCAAGATGGGTTTTGATAAAGGGGAAGTGATTGAGCATCCTTGGGTAAGTAAAGCCATTGCCAACTCGCAGAAAAAAGTGGAAGGACGCAACTTTGATATGCGTAAACAACTGCTTGAGTATGATGATGTGATGAACCAGCAACGTGAAGTGATTTACTCGCAACGCCGTGAACTGCTTGAATTGGATGATGTACAAGAAGTCATTGAAGACATGATGTTGGACTATGTGGATGAACTTGTTGCTGAGTTTTTATCGGATATTCCAGATAACTGGGATGTTGAAGGTTTAAAAACAACATTGCTTGAGAAACTTACCATTGAAGCTGATGTGCAAGCTTGGGCTGAGAGCGATGATGTTGAATCAGCAGAGGGTATGCGTAACAAGTTGGTTGAAGCCCTAAAAGCGCATCTGGCTGAAAAAGAAGAAGCTACGGGTGCTGAGCAAATGCGTGGTTTTGAGAAATGGCTGCTATTGCAAATCCTTGATCATCATTGGAAAGAGCACTTGTTGGCGATGGATCACCTGCGTCAAAGTGTTGGTTTGCGTGGTTATGCACAAAAAAATCCAATTCAAGAATACAAACATGAATCATATGAGTTGTTTAGCAGTATGTTGGGTAAAATTCGCACAGAAACTGTGATTTCATTGTTCCGTGTTGAAGTCAAAGAACCCGAGCCGCAACCCGAACCAGAAAAAATTAAATACAATATTGTGAATAAAGAACCTGAAGCTGTTACTGAAACATACCAACGCCAAGGTGAAAAAATTGGACGTAACGACCCATGCCCTTGTGGTTCGGGTAAAAAGTATAAACAGTGTCACGGTAAGAAGCGTTAATCATGCCAGTATTGCCTTATACTTTGCAAAAGCCGCTTCCAGTTCCTGGATTTAAGGTTGGTTCGGCTTCGTGCGGTGTAAAATCAGCTGACTTAAAAGGTAAACGCCAAGATGTTACTTTGATTGTGGCTGATGTGCCTGCGCAAGCAGCCGCAGTATTTACGCAGAATGCATTTCGTGCGGCATGTGTAGACTTGGGTGAGCAAACAGTGCGTGAACATGCCACCAATATCCGTGCCATTGTTGCCAATGCGGGTAATGCCAATGCGGGTGTGGGTGAGATGGAGCGGGTGTGGTCACAGCAGTTGATTGATTTGGGTGCTGAGGTTGCAGAAGTTTCATCATATCAAGTGTTGTCTGCATCAACAGGTGTGATTGGTGAACCTTTCCCTATCGAACGTATTCGTGATGCGATTGACGAGGCAGGAAGTTCGTTGGCAGAAGACAATTGGCTGCAAGCTGCTGAAGCCATTCGTACTACCGATACTTTTGCTAAGTATACCTCACGTCAGTTTGAGACGAATGGCAAAACGTATACGATTACAGGTGTATCTAAGGGCAGTGGCATGATTCACCCTAATATGGCAACTATGCTGGGTTTTATGGCGACCGATGCGCCAATTCGCGCGGAAGTGTTGCAGGATATATTATCAAGGGTTACTGATGAGTCGTTTAATAGCATTAGCGTAGACGGTGATACATCAACCAATGACACGGTGTATTTATTATCATCAGGTTTGGGTTTAGGTGACACAGAGCTTCAAGATATCACAGTTTTTGAGAAAGCTTTAAGCGAAGTTGCTATTGAACTAGCGCAATTGATTGTACGCGATGGTGAAGGTGTGACCAAGTTTGTTACCATTGAAGTTTCAGGTGCAGAAAATGAGACACAAGCACGTGAATTAGGGCGAACCATTGCCGTGTCGCCATTGGTAAAAACTGCATTTGCAGGCTCAGATGCGAACTGGGGTAGAATTATTATGGCGATTGGTAATAGTGGTTCGTATATCCAATCGGATAAGGTGAGCATCAAAGCCGATGATGTTTTGATTTTAAAAGATGGTAACTTACATCCTGATTACCGTGATGACATGGGTATGGCAGTGTTTGCCAAGCAAGAATTTACGTTGTCTGTGGATATTGGATTGGGTGATGCATCTGCCAAAGTGTGGACAGGTGATTTAACCCATGAATATATCACCATCAATGCCGAGTATCGGTCTTAAAAGTTTAGAGGAAAGAAGGAGTAGGGTATGAATGTATATAGTTTCACAGGGCGTTTAGCGCGAGATTGCGAGCAACGTTTTACACAAAGTGGTATGGCAATTTGTTCGTTTTCAGTCGCAGTTGATTATGGTTTTGGTGATAATAAAGGCACCAACTGGATTCGTGCATCTTTGTTTGGTAAACGTGCTGAGGGTGGTTTACCACAGTATTTAAAGAAAGGTACACAAGTTGCTATTTCTGGTGAACTTAGGATTCGTGAATATGATGATAAAGAAGGTGTGAAACGTACTTCAGTTGAAGTTTCTGTAGATAAACTTGATCTTATTGGTGGTCGCGATGGTGGCGGTCAATCTGGCGGTGGTTATCAAGGTGGTGGGCAACAACAAGCCCAACCTGCAAAACAAAATGACCCGTTTGCAGACCAGCCAGACTTTAACTCAGCACCCGTGGATGATGATATCCCATTTTAGTGTATCTTATACCTTAATGGTAACTATATAAATATAACCTGCTAGAAATAGTGGGTTATTTTTTTGTATTTTTTATGGTATAAAAAAAAGCCGCTTTATGACTGAATATAAAGCGGCTTGTTATTTTTAAGGCTAAAGTTTTATGCCTTGTGGTAAATTTTACCACCTTTTTCATTGAAGTTGGCTGCTTGCTCATACATACCTTCTTCAATGGCTTTCATGGCATCAATACCGTGTTCTGCTGCATAATCACGTACATCTTGGGTGATTTTCATAGAGCAGAATTTCGGGCCACACATGGAGCAGAAATGTGCTACTTTGGCGGACTCTTTAGGCAATGTTTCATCATGGAATGATTTGGCGGTGTCTGGGTCTAAACTCAAATTAAATTGATCTTCCCAGCGGAACTCAAACCTTGCTTTAGATAATGCATCATCGCGCTGTTGCGCACCAGGGTGACCTTTGGCTAAATCGGCTGCATGCGCAGAGATTTTATAAGTAATCACACCCGTTTTTACATCATCACGGTTAGGTAAACCCAAATGTTCTTTGGGTGTTACATAACATAACATAGCGCAACCATACCAGCCGATTTGGGCGGCACCGATACCAGAAGTGATATGGTCGTAACCTGGCGCAATATCTGTGGTCAAGGGGCCAAGCGTATAGAATGGCGCTTCATCACAGTAATCAAGTTGCAAGTCCATGTTTTCTTTAATCATTTGCATAGGTACATGACCCGGGCCTTCAATCATGGTTTGCACATCATGTTTCCAAGCAATTTTGGTGAGTTCGCCTAATGTTTCAAGCTCACCCAATTGTGCTGCGTCATTGGCATCAGCAATCGCGCCCGGGCGCAAACCATCACCCAACGAAAATGACACATCATAAGCTTTCATGATTTCACAAATATCTTCAAAATGGGTGTATAAGAAGTTTTCTCTGTGGTGTGACAAACACCATTTCGCCATAATTGAACCACCGCGAGACACAATACCAGCTAAACGGTTGGCTGTGAGTGGTACATAGCGCAGCAATACACCTGCATGAATGGTGAAATAATCTACACCTTGCTCAGCTTGTTCAATCAATGTGTCACGGAATACTTCCCACGTTAAATCTTCAGCAATACCGTTTACTTTTTCCAAAGCTTGGTAAATCGGCACTGTACCAATCGGTACTGCAGCATTGCGAATAATCCATTCGCGGGTTTCATGAATATTTTTACCCGTCGATAAATCCATGATGGTGTCCGAGCCCCAGCGGGTTGCCCAAGTCATTTTATCCACTTCTTCTTCAATGGATGAGCCCAAAGCGGAGTTACCAATATTCCCATTGATTTTCACCAAGAAATTGCGCCCAATAATCATAGGCTCTAATTCAGGATGGTTGATATTGGCAGGGATAATGGCGCGGCCACGTGCTACCTCATCGCGTACAAATTCAGGGGTAATCACATGTGGAATACTTGCGCCAAAATTTTGCCCAGGATGTTGTTTGGTGATTTCACGCAAGTGTTCACGTTTTTGATTCTCACGAATGGCTACATATTCCATTTCGGGCGTAATAATACCTTGTCTGGCGTAATGCATTTGTGAAACGTTTTTGCCAACCTTGGCTTTACGTGGTTGTTTTAAGTGTTCAAAGCGTAAATGGTCAATGCTTTCATCATCGCGGCGCTCATTACCATATTTGGATGATAAACCTGTTAAAAAAGCTGTGTCTTCACGCTCTTCAATCCATGTCGTACGTACATCTGGAAGCCCTTTTTGTAGATCTAGTTCCACATCTGGGTCGGTATATGGACCTGAAGTGTCATAAACAAGAATAGGGTGATTTTCTTCAAAACCATCCGATGTTTGCGTTGGCGATAATGAAATTTCACGCATAGGTACACGAATATCAGGTCGGGAACCCTCAATATAGACCTTTTTTGAGTTAGGGTAAGGCTGGCGAGCCTCATTGGTTCCTGAACTCATTTGCACTGAAATTCCACTGCTTGAATCTGATGTTAACGAATCTGACATAAACTAGACATCCTTTGTGTATCAAAAAAGAAGCGCAATGATAACCATCTTCTAGGGTAAGATATAGCTAAACATAGTATGTGTACAAGGGTATGAAATAAGCCTTTGCAAAATAAGCGAATTTTTCCAATATGGGGGCATGAATGAAGCGAATGTAGTGGTGATTGGTGCAGGTGCGGCGGGTTTGATGTGTGCGATTACAGCGGCATCTCGCGGAAAATCTGTGTTGGTGTTGGATAAATCGACTAAGGCTGCGGAGAAAGTTCGTATTTCAGGTGGTGGTAAGTGCAACTTCACCAACTTGGATGTCACTGCTGAAAACTATATCTCCAACAACAAACATTTTTGCAAATCAGCATTGGCAGGGTTTAATCAGTGGGATTTTATTGATTGGGTGGTGCAAGCAGGTATTGATTATCATGAGCGTGAGCATGGGCAGTTATTTTGTGATAAATCAGCGAATGAAATTATTAAAATGCTTTTGGACAAGTGCGATGGTTATGGTGTGCAGCTTGAGTTGGATGTTAAGGTGAAATCCATTGAAAAAAAAGATGATTTTAAACTAGAAACCAATATAGGTGAACTGGCATGTGAATCTTTGGTAATCGCAACGGGTGCATTATCGATTCCTAAAATGGGCGCTACAGGTTTTGGCTTTAAAGTTGCCAAACAGTTTGGTTTGAACACGATTCAAACGCGACCAGGTTTGGTTCCCTTTACCTTTACAGGTAAAAATAAAGATGATTTTAAGGCACTTGCTGGCATTGCATTACCCGTGGTGGTCTCACTTGTTGAGCGCAAAGCACCAAGTTTCAAAGAAGCGATGTTGTTTACACATAGAGGTCTTTCAGGACCTGTGATATTGCAAATTTCTTCCTATTGGTTGCCCGGTGATAGTATCAGTATCAATTTAATTCCTGATTTGGATTTGAAAGCTTTTATGGATAAAAAAAAGAAAGAACATCCCCAAGCCTTATTGGCGACAGTATTAAGTCATGCCTTCCCCAAGCGTTTGGTTTCACTATTAGTGGATGAATTCCCTATGCAACAAAAAGTAGCATCATTATCCGATAAAGATGTTCAGCACTTAGAAGATTTTTTGCAAGCTTGGGTGATTAAACCCAGCAGCACGGAAGGTTATCGCACAGCTGAGGTGACAGTGGGTGGTGTGGACACTGCTGACTTGGATTCTAAAACCATGCAAGCTAAGAAAGTAGAAGGTTTATACTTTATTGGTGAAGTTGTGGATGTGACAGGCCATCTTGGTGGGTTCAACTTTCAATGGGCTTGGTCAAGTGGCTTTGCTGCAGGAAGTGCAGTTGCATAGCTGAGTGCGCACCCACTCATATCAAAATGATAGTGTTTGTTTTATCATTGTTTATCCGTGTTCATCTGTGGCTTTTTTAGCTTGTTCATTTCTTTGCTGTTAAAGAAAAGGCTAACAAAGGGTGGGACTGTGTCATCCCGAGCGTAGGCGAGGGGTTTTAGAGATGTCTCGACGGTGCTCGACTGACAGGTGATTAAAACGCTGTGTTTCTCTGTGTACTCTGTGGTAAAATTTAGTCTTTTAACTTCCAACCGCTGCGCCATAGTGCCCAACAGGCGAACATTGTTGTTGCGGTAGCTAGGGATACGATAAGCACAGCTTGGCTAGGGTCTGTGTCGCCTACGTTTAAGAAACCGTGGCGGAAGCCGTCAATCAGATAAAAAAATGGGTTGAAATGGTTGGCAGTTTGCCATGTTTCAGGGAGTTGTTTGACGGAATAAAACACACCCGATAAAAAAGTGAGCGGCATAATGATGAAGTTGTTTAAGAGCGCCATATCATCGAATGTTTTCGACCACATACCACCAATCATGCCCATACCACCCATAATAATACTGCCACACACACCGTAAAACATAATCATCCAAAGATGTTCGATATGCATGTTGGTGAATGGTACAAGCACCAACAATAAAACCACGGCAACAATAAATGCGCGGGTGACAGCGGCAGCCAAGAAGGCAAGGGTGACTTCAAAAGCAGTCAGTGGTGCCATCATCAAGAAAATTTGCATATTCATCAACTTGCCGACCATGATGGAGCTGGATGTGTTGGCAAATGCATTTTGCATCATTGCCATCATCACCAAACCTGGGATTAAGAAGTTAAAATATGGCACATCCAAATCGGGTACGGATCGTTCACCCATGGCATAACGAAACACAATCAAATACATCACTGCCGTTAACGCTGGCGCAACAACGGTTTGCATTTTGACATTTAAAAAGCGGCGCGTTTCACGAGAATATAAGGTCCAGCAACCATACCAATTCATGCGGTTGCTCCATTGTGGGTGATACGTAAAAATACGTCTTCCAAGTCTTCATCTTGGATATTTACTGATACTGCTTCACCCCAACAAGCCAAAGCTGCTTGGTAGGCATCATTAAAATTGGTATGTCCTTCGCATTTTTTAAGGCTTAAAATAACTTTATTTCCTTGGGTTCTCGGGCAAAAATCAGCAAGTTTATTTTTGATGTCATCACTGATGACCTTGGTATCAGCGTATTCCAATACCAAGGATGAACTGCCAACATTATCCAATAAACCTTTCATAGACTGCGAGGTGAGTAGTTTACCTTGGTTGATAATGGCAACATGGTCGCACAATTCTTCAGCTTCTTCGAGGTAGTGAGTGGTTAATAGTATGGTTGTGCCATTGTTGTTGAGTTCACGCATGAATCCCCATAAACGTTTTCTAAGCTCTACATCTACACCAGCCGTTGGTTCATCTAAAATGACCACTTTGGGTTTGTGTACCAAGGCTTGTGCTACCAGTAAACGTCTTCGCATGCCGCCTGATAACATACGGGCATTTTTTTGTGCGTGTTCTGCAAGCTCCAAGTGTTCTAAGAGTTCATCTATCCATTTTAAATCGGGTTTAACACCAAACATGCCTGACATAATTTTGAGAATATCACGCGGATTAAAGAAGGGGTCAAAAGCAATCTCTTGGGGGACAACGCCTAAACGCTGTTTGCACCATTTACGCTCTGTAAATAAATCATGCCCTAAAAAACTGACTTCACCAGCACTTGGTTTGACAGTATCTGCCAAAATATTAATCAGGGTGGATTTACCCGCACCATTAGGGCCGAGCAAAGCAAAAAACGAACCTTCAGGTACAGTTAAATCTACGCCTTCTAGGGCTTTTTTACCGTTGGAATATGTTTTGGTGAGTTGTTTAACCGCTAGGGCAATGCTCATAGTTTGTGAAGTTTAATACTCCGCAGCGGCATGACCACAGCCAGCACCTGTATCAGCAGGGGTGAATGACTTACCACAACCACAAGTTGAACCTGCATTGGGATTTTTAATCACAAAAGATTCGCCTTGTAAGGAAGTTTGATAATCCACTTCAGAGCCTTTAAGCATATCCATGCTCATTTGGTCTACCAAGAGGGGCACACCAAAACTTTCAACAACAGTGTCGGTATCTTTTACATCATCGTCAAAAGTGAAACCATATTCAAAGCCTGAGCAACCGCCACCCGATACAAAAATACGAAGTTTAAGGTCTTTGTTTTCTTCGCTATCCATTAAGGATTTCACTTTCATAGCAGCACTTTCGGTCATTGAAACAGACATAAATACACACTCCTTTTTTCCCGATTATATGGCGTAAAATACTTCGGCACAAGTGTTGCTTTCATTTGTTTCGCTCGACTTGGTATTTATTTTAATTTACGTTGGGTCTTAAAATGCAAGTATTTCAATAAAAACAAGTGATTACGGATCAAGGATTTTTTAACCTTGGATCAGCCGCTAGGAAATAACACATTGATACGTCAGAACCTTATGTTTATTGAAATGAACGGCGAGAAATTGTTTTTGAATTGCATAATGAAATTGGGCAAAACTTAACGGCTATCCGTATCTCTGCGTAGTTGATGCATAAGGTAAAGCGAAGCTAGGAAAACGCACCTTGGCGGAGAGTATTGTCTCCCTTACGGATCAATTGTATACCAGTATGTATCGGTTATACCCTAGTAATTTGGATAAGTTTGGTTTGTAGAATTCACCACAAGATTTAATGGCTTTGGCGAGCCCCTAGTTTATGTAGACAGCTAAGAGTTTCTCATCATACTTATTTGCAAACCTTACAGGTGAGAGTCTATTGTTGTTCCCATGATGACGTACTGGGTTATAGAACAATTCAATATAACCAAAAATATCTGAGCGAATCTAAGGCATTGTTTTATATATATTTTCTTAATACTCTCGGTTTTTAGTATTGAGAAAAAGCTTTCAGAAACAGCATAATCATGGCAATTACCTCAATACAATCCCAAATTGATGATATTATCCACGTAACGTATGAAAGCAAAATATTTACTGCCCACGCGATTAAGCTAGGCATTAAGGTTATTTGACCAAACGTACGTAGCCTGATGAGTTGATTAAGGAGGTACGCTTGGTGGATAAGGCGCGTTTATATTGAGCTTTCTTTGGCATAAGGCTTAGTCATGTCCAATATATCAAGATCTGCTTGATATTTTCAGTTCGCGTGAGTTCGAAGTGTTTGCTGTTTTGGCAGAAGGGGTGTCAGTAAAGGATATTTCGTCCTTGCTTAACTTGAGGCCTAAAACTGTTTGGGTACATCGTATGCATATTATGAAAAAATTAGGTGTGTATAATTTATCAGCTATTACATGTTTAACGGTTCGCCATGAGGTGATTGTAGTTTAAGCAAAAGAAATGGCATTGCTTTTGCTTTAAATTGTAAAACTTTTAGAAAAATAAGCTCAGTGTTGGAGTTGAGAATGGTTAATATCAAAACATGGTTTGCAGAACTTACAATTGTCGGACGTTTACGTTTGATTGGTACAGTTGCTGTTATTGGTATGTTGGTGGCGGGTGCAGTTCACAATAGTTCAAGTAATCAAGTGCGTGAGGTCACGGTTAGAGTAACCGATGCCATGCATCTACAAGGTGTACTAGGTAGGTTGTTGGGAAATGTTTTTGTTGAATTTGAATCAGCTGCTCGGTATTTAAAATATAAAGATAAACAAGGGAAAGAAGCATGGCTAGCGTATTCAGCAGATAATGATAAGGATATTCAAACATTGGTTCATGGTCTTCCGACCACTGCGTTAAATCAAGAGACGGTCAATTTACAGCAAGCTATGCAGAAGTTTGATAGTATTTTTGAGCAAGCTGCGGTTGAGCGTGAAAAATTAGGTTTGAATAAAAATGATGGGCTTACCGGTCAGTTGCGGAAAGCTGTACATAATGTTGAGGCAAACCTGAAAAAATACAACAAAAATAATCTTATGGTTTCTATGCTCATGTTAAGACGGCATGAAAAAGACTTTATGCTGCGCCAGCAACCCAAATATGTGGACAAGTTTCACAAAGAAGTACAAAGATTTAAGACCCTGCTACGACAATCAAACTTAAGCATGCAAGTGAAACATAATATAGAAAGAGATATGGGGGAATACGAAAAGTCATTTGAAAGTTATGCTGAAAAACTTTTAAGTTTGATTCAAGTTGAAACAGAACTGGAGAAAATTTACCAAACTGAGCTTAGTGCGGAAATAAAGTTATTAGACCAAGGGTTCCAATCTTATCTTGATAAATTATATGAAGAGCAGGCTGCTCGACAAACATCTCAAAAGTATCAGTTTTGGGGAATCTTAACCATTGCTATTGTATTGATTACTCTTTTAATTGTTAGGATTGGTAAAACCATTACAACACCGTTAAATAAGGTTGCAGAAGCTATGGATGTATTGGAGCGGGGAGAAATTCGCGAGGTATCATATCCAATGAAGGGAGCAATAAGTGAGCTGTTAGATTCACTGAGAAAGTTCCAAAAACAATCTGTGGAAAGCAATATGTTAAAGCAAGTTGTGGAGTCTTCACCACAAGCCATGATGCTTGCGGATAAGGATTCATTGGTGATTAGTTATATGAACCCAGCGGCGCTTGCATTGTTTCAGGGTATTGAAGGTGCATTGCCATGTGCTGCTTCAGAATTGGTAGGTAAAAACATCGATATCTTTCATGAAAAACCATCACATCAGCGTCAAGTTCTCAAAAATGAACAGTCATTTCCGATGTCTGCATCGTTTGAAATTGCTGATCGAACCATTGAATTTAGTGCACATACGATTAAGAATATTGATGGTGACTGGGTATCTATTTTGGTATCTTGGAATGATGTAACCCATGCTGTGCAACTGGCCAAAGATTTTGAGACTAATATTGGGGCAACAGTGGATGAATTAATCGCTGCAGCAACACAAATGCAATCATCATCCGAAACGCTTTCAGCGATGGCTGAGCAATCTTTAGGGCAAGCAACCAGTGTGTCTGCTGGTGCTGAAGAGGCGAATCATAATGTTGCCAATGTGGCATCAGCAACAGAGGAGCTTTCCTCTTCGATTTCTGAAATCACACAGCAGGTACAAGGTGCTGTGGATATGTCGTCACAAGCTGTGTCTGAAGCAGAAACGACCAATAAAACCGTCGCTAAACTATCTGTAGCATCGCAAGAAATTGGTGAAGTTGTGGGTGTAATTACAGATATTGCAGAACAAACCAATTTACTTGCACTTAATGCAAGCATTGAAGCTGCTAGAGCAGGTGATGCAGGGCGTGGTTTTGCTGTAGTGGCAGGAGAAGTGAAAGAACTTGCAAATCAAACTGCCAAAGCAACTGAACAGATTTCCTTGCAAATAACAGCGATTCAACAGGAAAGCCAAGGGGCGGCAACGGCAATTGAAAAGATTGGTCAAACCATTCAAAAAATGAATACTATCAATGAAGCTATCGCTATGGCAGCCAGTGAGCAGAGCAGAGCAACACAAGATATTGCACAGAGTGTTCACCATGCATCCGATGCAACAGTGCGGGTGACGACTGCCATTTCGGATGTGCGACAAGCAGCTGAAGATACGGGTAGATCAGCCAGTGAAGTAAAAAGTGTATCGTCATTAATTCGACAAAAAGGAGAGTCTTTATCGGCTCGTGTGACTGATTTTTTAGCCAGCTTGCGCAACCGTTAGACAGGTGTTGCGCAGACGACAAACTAGAGCCTTTTGTTGGTGTTGTTTTGACAACACCACCAGTTACGGCACTGTTAAATACAGTGGTGAAACCTACGTTATCGATGGCAAGTTGTAAGAGTATTCAGGTGGCTGAGAAAACAATAAAATTTGAAGCTGAAGATGTTCAACAAGCCAAAGCTGAGCAGGTTATAGCTGATGTGAATGCAGTAGTGAATGAAGGTTCACGAAATCAAGTTAGTGTTGAAACATCGTCTGTTACAAAAAATGATGTTGAAAGTTCCAACTTAAACCATCGCAGTTCATCGTGGTCATCAGAGTGGATGGCGCGTTTATCGGGTCCTCATTCCAAACGTGAATGGTTATTATTGGGCGAACGTGTCTTTTCGCATCCCCGTTATGCTGTTATTGTCATGATTGCTTTGGGTTTATGCGTGTTTGAGCGCTATTGGTTTGTTATGGCACCGCTGGCGATCTTTTTTACAGTGGAGTGGGTGCTTCGCTTTTGGCTGCAAAAGGAAAGTGGCTATCGCAACAAAATGGAGCTGTTTTTTCTCTTTTTTGATGGCTTAGCGACTATCAGTATGTATGCCTCGTTGTTGATGCCAGCAGGTTTGTTGGAGCAGGGCATTTATTTGCGTATCGCAAGGCTATTCCGTGGCATGTATATGTTACGGATGTTGCGTATTTTCCGCTTTTTAACCTTTGATACTTTGGTGTTTTCATTGCCATTTTCTTTGGTGATGGTGGGGCTTGCAGCTCTTGCTTGGGCGGTGTCTAGTATTGGTTTGTATATTGGCATGATTTTGTTGATTGAAACCAGTTATCGCTGGTATTCTTTATACCGCGTTTTATCCGCTGGAAAACGCAGACGGTGGGAAGTCTTTTTTATCGCCCCTGATATGTTTGCTGCTATTGCTTTGATGGGTATTGTACCTGAATTAAGTAGCACTTGGGTTTTGTTACGCCTCGTTCGTTTCCTTATTATGCTCAATCCCTTGGGTAATATTTGGCTTGCCGTGAAAAAAGTAGTGGCTAGACCTGAAATTCGCCGTGAAGGCAGCATGTTGGCAGCCATGTTTATGGCATTCATGATTATAGGTTTTATTGCCATTTGGTATTTTTATCCGCATATTGATATTAATGACGATGGTGATGTGAATGCTGGGGATTATGCGCCGTTTCAGGTGTTGTTATTTGTCTTTCGTTTGATGATAGACCCTGGCGCTGCACCCACGGTGGCATTTACACCTTGGTTAACGGGTTTGACAGTTGTTTTGGTGCTTTCAGGTGTGTTTTTCTTTGCTTTGGTGGTCAGCCTTGGCTCGAATGTGATGAAATATATGTTAGACGAGCTTGCCAATAGCCCACTTTCAGCGCGTGAACACTTATTGTTTATGGGATACAATGAACAGGCTATGCCCATTTTACACAAGCTTGGACAACTGGCGGCAAGGTTGCGTTATTCTTTTCCTTCAGTGTGGATTTTTCATGATAAAGTGGTGGATGGTGCGGCACAAGTGGGTAGTTGGTTAAGTGTGCGCGAGGTGCAAACGGGAAGTCGCGCTTTGATTGAACATTTTAAACTTACAGGTATTACTCAATTTATTGTATTCATGCAGAAACAGCATGAGCCAGATACAGCCAAGGTTGCGGATATTCACCATTTGGCACGTGAGTTGGATACCGATGGGTTGGTGGTTACAGACAGTCGGTTACCCTTAAGTTTATCCCAAGTTTATGAACATTCATTGGCAATGCATGTGGTGGACTCATCTTCGATTCGCGCCCGTATGTTGTATCAAATGCATCATTGCAGCCATATGCCAGAGTTGGGTATTCATATGTTTGATGTGGTGTCGGGGGAAACAGGTTTATACAGCATGTCGTGGCAGTTTGAGATTGTAACCAGCAGTGCGGGTGCTGCAATTAAATTTGAAAATGAACAACTGTTGCTCGAACCTTGGTTAACCAATTGTTTTGGTTTGGGGCTGAATGTGTTGGCAGCACGGCGACATGATGGAATATTTATTTTGTTCAGTGATTTGGTCAAACACAAAAAAGATGAAGCTTTTGAAGGCATCATTGCTTTGGGCAGAGATAGAATTTTATGGTCGGGTATTTTAGAGCAAAGCTTTGATTTAGGGCTTATGCCTCATGAAAATCAATTGCAAACCTTTACTTGGCCAGAAACTTGGGATTTATCCATGATGTTTTTGGGTTGGCACCCTGGTTTGCCAGCCATGATTGAAGAGATGGCAGAGCGACATCATAAGCTAACATGCCATGTTTTTAGTACCCATGATGAAACATTGTTAACAGCACAAATGCGTGCTTTGCGAAGTGTTGAAGAACATGTGAAAGAAAACATATCATGCACCTTAAATGTGTCGGTTCATGCATGGGATGGTTTGGATACCGAAGTATTAAGCAAACAACTTCGCGGTTGTAAAGTTATCATGTTTTACCCTGAAAGTGGGGAAGAGGGTAATGAGGATTCGATGTTGGAGCTTTGGTTGCATGAAGTGGCATCCATGCTCTCTGCACGCAAAGAACAAGTGAAATGGTGGACACCACCCAAACTGATGGTCTTGCCGCGTATGGCAGAAAATATTGAAAGTTTGGTTAATGCTGGTCAGCGCTACCCACTTTTGGATGTGCGGGTTGGCTCGCCTGATGCGTTCCATGATGTGTTTATGGCAAGGCAATTGCTTACACAAGCAAGAAAGATGCAATACCCTGAGGAAGCTGTTGAAGATAAGTATGCTTATGACTTTATGGACAATATGCTTGGTGATGCTGTGTTGGTGGAAGATGTAGAAGCGATACACTTGCTTGAGGGTGGGAAACAACCCAGTTGGGAGTCGGTTTATCGGGAAGCACTGCGCCGTGGTTGGATGCTGATGGCATATTTGAAACATGATAAGGATACAGATGCAAAAAGTTTGTTTCATGCTTTGGATCATGTGTTTCCTTTGCATTCAGGGCATGTGGGTAATATGCAGTTGTTGGCGGGCTCACCTGTGATGGAAATGGATGCGCCCTATCAAACGGCTTCATTTTTATTTTGTCGTCGTGGTGTGTTGAATAATGACGAAAACGAAGCTGAGCAAACATTAACGCTCAACACAGAAGAAACGGTTGTTGCTACCAACACACCAGTTGAAGCCCAAGAGGAAGTAGTAAGAGAAGAAGAAACGTGTGAAGCGGCTCCAAGTGATGAAGTGATTAAAGAAGAAAACCAAGACATACAATCCGTTGCAGTGGTTGATATGGCTGTTGAAGGAGAAGTGATGCGTGAATCAATTTGGCCTAAGCAGGTAGATAAACGTTTGTTGCGGGTATTGGAAAAACAAGTGCAAGGCTCAGTGGAGCTATTGGCAACAAGCAGTGAAGAGGGTTTGGTAAAACTCATGGATATTTTGGAAATGGGTGTAGCTCCTGAAGTGGAAGCCAAGCTGATGGAAGCACTGACCGATTTACAAAATATCGATCGGGTAAACCAACGTCTGAACAATGTGAAATCATGTTTGAGTGAATGGGCAGATGCACAGCCTGAAGCTACAGAAAAAGCAGCTTGGGAAGAAGAAGTTGCCAAACGTTATGTGATGGAAGAAGAGCGAATTGTATTGAGAGGTGAGTTATGAGTGGTCCACGGATTTTAATTGTTGAAGACTCGGCAATGGTAAGAATTACAGTGAAACGAACACTGATGTCTGTTGATTTTGGTGTGGAAGAAGCCAAAGATGGACAAGAAGGTTTGGATAAAGCAATACAAGCTGAAACACCTTTTGATTTGATTCTAACCGATTTAAACATGCCCAATATGGATGGGTTAACCATGATTCAAAAGTTGAGAGAAACAGAGGCTTATGCACACACACCAATCGTGATGTTAACGACGGAATCTGGCGAAGATAAAAAAGCTATTGGGCACAACTCAGGTATTTCAGCATGGTTGGTTAAACCTTTTCAGCCTGAAGCTTTAATTGAAACAGTCGGTGGCATGCTTTTTTAAGGCACTGCAAGTGTTGCGTCGTACAAATGTAGGAGAATGGACATGGATGAAGAACTCTTAGGTGAATTTTTAACAGAAAGCAATGAAAGCCTAGAATCCATTGAGCAGCAGCTCATGGATTTGGAAGCTTCCCCTGATGATTCAGAGCTTTTGGACTCTATCTTTCGTGCCATTCATACGGTGAAAGGTAGCTGTGGTTTTCTCAACTTAAGCAGGTTGGAAAAAGTAGCCCATGCAGGTGAGAATCTATTAAGCCGTATTCGAGAGCTTAAGTATCATGTGGATGAAGATATTGTATCCTTACTTTTGGAGTGCGCAGATGCAATTAAGGATGTGCTCACAGGTTTAGAAGAAACAGGGCAAGAACCCGTTTTAGATCATGATGACTTGATTGAGCGTTTACAAGCATGTGAGAAAAAGGTGATGGGTTTGGATGAAGGTCAAGAGGGGGGGAGGTCAGCGGGGGGAAGGTCAACAGGGAGGCGATGATCATGGGCAAGCACCAATGGAAGCTGAAAATGTTCAGGTTGCGCAAGAACAAGACAATAAAGCTGAGCCTTTGACATGGTTGCAAGGTTTTGAAGATGCGGTGATTGCAGCCATGATTGCCAACAACCTGACGACGGCTTCGAGTTTGATTGAGGCTGGTTTTGCAACTTTACGTAACCTTGAGCCTTTGACGCCTGCGGATGCCTTGAAAATCTTGGGTATGGCTAGGGCGCGTGTGGAATCGGGTGAGGATGTAGAAGTAAGTGTGTCCGTACACACTGAAAGTGGAAGCAAAGAAAAGCCAACGAAAGCGCCAAAATTGGAAACCAAAAAAAGTAATGAAACGGTGCAAAGCAGTACGCAAGAGTCTACGGAAACTGTGGCAACGCCTCCCGCAGTACAAAACAAAACACTAGAAAGCAAAGCCGTGCAAACGACATCGCAAGAAAAAGGTGTGAGTAAAACCAAACAAAAACGACCTGTAAGCCATGAAAGTATTCGTGTGGATATTGAATTGCTAGACGAGTTGATGAACCAAGTTGGTGAGCTGGTGTTAACTCGGAATAGTCTGGTGCAGATGATTCAAGCCTCTGGCTCTATGGAATTTGTGCGTATTGGTCGTGATGTGGATCAAATTACTGAGCAGTTACAAGAGCAGTTATTGCGTACACGGATGCAGCCCATTCAAACTATTTGGAGCAGTGTGCCACGTATTGTTCGTGATATTGGTAAGCAGTTAGATAAAAAAATTAAAGTGGTGATGGAAGGTGAAGATACCGAGCTGGATAGAACCATATTAAATGCGCTTAAAGACCCACTCACTCATATTATCCGTAATAGCTGTGACCATGGTATTGAATCGCCCAAGGTTAGGTTAGCGGCTGAAAAACAAGCAACGGGTATACTTAAGCTTTCAGCGGTACAAGAATCAGGGTTTATTGTGATTACGATTCATGATGATGGCGGTGGCATTGATGCACAACGCATCAAGGACAAAGCGATGCATATGGGTGTGATCAATGCAGAGCAAGCAGCCAATATGACTGACAAAGCTGCTTTACAGCTTATTTTTAATGCAGGTCTTTCCACCGCAGAGAAGGTGACTAATTTTTCAGGGCGAGGCGTGGGTATGGATGTGGTACGCACTGAAATTGAGCGCGTTGGTGGAAGCGTAGATATTGATAGTGAGCTTGGTAAAGGCACTACACTTCGGATTCGTATTCCGCTTACCTTGGCAATTATTTCAGCCATGATTGTGGTTTGTGAAGATAAACGGTTTGCAATTCCTCAGATGAGTGTGCAAGAGTTATTAAGCGCACCCAAAGATTCAGATGATTGGCGGGTGATTGCAGGGCAAGTTTTTTATCGTTTACGTGGGAAACTTTTACCCGTGTTACGTTTAAATGAAGCTTTGGGTTTATCTGATGCCAGTGATACAACTTTATCAGGCTCTATCGTCGTGGCTGATATTGGTGATAGAACGTATGGGATTTTGGTGGATGAAATTCTTGGTGCCGAAGAAATTGTGGTCAAACCGTTGGGTATTCATTTTCAACATCTGAATTTTTATGGTGGCTGTAGTATTTTGGGTGACGGTACGGTGATTCCAATTTTTGATTGCAATGGTTTGGCATCCATGATTCAACTTGAAAGCGCGCCTGCCGAAGCGATTGATTATATGGGTGAGCATGATGATGGGCTGGCAGAAGAACGGCAACATGCATTGGTATTTACCCAAGGTGAGCAGCGTTTTGTGATTCCAATGACTTTAATTGAGCGTTTGGAGTATTTTGAAGCATCACGCATTGAAAAAACGGCTTCGGGTGAGGTCTTACAATACCGTGGTGATGTGGTTCGAGTGCTGCGTTGGGGTGAAATGTTAGGGAAAAAACCTGCCGTATCTACGGGTGAAGATGAGTATTGCCTTATCTTAGCTGACAATGGAAAACGTATGTGTTTGCAGGTTGATCAAGTGGTGGATATTTTAGAAGTAAGTTTTGAAATTAAGCAAATTTCAGATACACCGCTTTTATTAGGTACAACTGTGATTGAAGGCATTGCAACCGAAGTGGTTGATGTTTTTGAAGTGGTGCAAAGAGCAGATCCAAACTGGTTTGTTCCCACGCATGACCAAGCCAAGAAGTCGGTATTGTTTGTTGAGGATTCACAGTTCTTCCGGCAAATGGTTACACCTATTATTGAATCCTTGGGTTTTGTGGTGCGTACGGCAGCGGATGGTACCCAAGCTTGTAAACTCTTGGAAGATTACACACCAGACTTTATTTTAACCGATATTGAAATGCCGATTATGAATGGATATGAGTTGGGTAAATGGGTAAAAATGCAAGCGCACTTGTCTGATGTGCCAGTGGTTGCGTTAACAGCACAGCAAAGTATTGATGAGCAACAAGCCAAAACGTTGTTTGACCAAGTGCTTTCGAAAAAAGATAGCACGCAATTGGCTAAAGAATTAAAGCAGGCTTTGTCGGTATACGATGTGCTTGAAGCACAAACGAAAGATGTACAGCCAGCTATCACTGTGAGTTAAGGGGTAAATATGTCAAATGTATTGGTTCATGAAACGTCATCCGTCACGGTGATGAAAGACAATAAACCTGTTGAGCTTTTGACGTGTCGCATCGCTGATCAATGGATTGGTTTTCGCGTACAACAGGTGCGGGAGGTGGTAAAACAACAAAAGCGAACCACTATGCCTATGGCACCCTATGCAGTCGCGGGTTTGATTAACTTGCGGGGAAGGGTGATTACAGAGCTTGAAGTGCGCCGTGTGATTGGTGAGCCAGATAGAGGAGAAGATGAGCCTTTTCACGTGGTTATTATTGAAACCATGAGTGGTGAAGACTTTGGTCTGATTGTGGATGATGTTGGCGAAGTGATTGTGTTGGATGAAGATTTGTTTGAGGCAACACCGAGTTCTTTAAACGAAGTGTGGCGGCAAGTGAGTGATGGGGTGTTAAAACAAGAGGATAGAGTGTTGTTACTGGTGAATGTGGATAGATTTGTTGCATTGACCATTCCCAATGCATCGGCACCCAATACCAAAGAAATCACTATGCATTAGACAGCATATGAAAATCCTTATAGTTGATAGTTCCGCTCCATTTCGTTTGTTATTACGCACATGTTTATCCGACTTACCCGATACGGAAATTATTGGTGTTGCCAATAATGGAAAAAAAGCATTGGATATGATTGCGCACTTGCAACCAGATTTAATTACCTTAAGCATGAAGATGCCAGATATGGACGGCATAGAAATTTTGTATCAAATGCGAGAAAAGTACCCACATATTAAAGTGATTGTTGTGGCTTGTAGCACGGAAACAGATGCAGAGAAAACCTTAAAAGCTATGGAGTTGGGTGCATTTGATTTTATTCTTAAACCTGATACCAATGTTGTCGATAAAAAAACTTACTTGCAAGATAAATTGTTACCTGAAATTCAGCAAGCGCGAAGCTTAAAATCGGTATTTAAACGTGTGCATGTGCCTGTAAAAGTTACTCCAACAGCAGTAAACGCAGCCGCCTCTCCTTTAAAAACAAGTCATAAGGTAACGCGTGGTGTATTTAAGGCAGATGTGGTTGCCATTGGTTCAAGCACAGGAGGACCTGCTGCTTTGCAAGAGGTGTTAAGTCAGCTTCCTGAAAATTTTTCAGTGCCGGTTGTGGTAACTCAGCATATGCCCAAAGCATTTATTACATCACTTGCGACACGTTTGAATCAAAGCAGTCCGCTGGTTTGTCGTGTGGCAGGGCAAGGTGAGGTGCTTCAAGCTGGGCATGTATATATGGCACCAGGTGATGTGCATATGAAAATTATGCAACGTGGTTCAGCTTTGGTTGCACAGTTAGAGGCGGGGGTACGGGTAAACCATGCCATTCCGTCGGTAGATGTAACTTACGAATCTTTGGTTGCGTTATCGCCAGCAGTAAAAACCTTGGCTGTGGTTTTGACGGGCATGGGTAACGATGGTGCTAAAGGCGCCAAGTTACTGTCAGAACAAGGAAATCATGTGCTTGTCCAAAATGAGGAAAGCAGTGTGGTGTGGGGTATGGCAGGTGAAACCTTTCGCAATGGTGCTGCTAATGAAGTCTTACCTTTAGCTGATATAGCTAAAGCTATGCTCAGGCATGTGGCCTAAGCTGAGTATTATATGGAGCTAGAAACGTGAAAGAGCATAAATTTACATGGTTTAGAGAGTTTCTAGAAAGGAAAAGTGGTATCGTAATTACCAAGGAAAAAGCATATTTGGTCAAATCAAGACTTCAGCCGATTTTGACAAAATATAACGCAGATGATTTGAATGCACTTATTCTTAAGATAAAGCAGCAAGAAAACTCGGCACTTGCTGCTGAAGCGATTGATTTGATGACTACCAATGAAACATTGTTTTTTCGGGATGGTTACCCTTTTGTTGCATTACAAGAACATATTTTTCCTGAAATAAACCAAGGTAAAGGTATGAGTTCACCTATAAATATATGGTCAGCTGCTGCATCCAGAGGTCAGGAGGCATATTCTATTGCTATGACAGCCTGCGAGGTTATGCCCAATGCTAGGCAGCGTGTACAAATTGTAGGCACAGATTTATCTGCGGAATCGGTTGCGTTTGCCAAGCAAGGGACTTATTCAGATATTGAAGTAAAGCGTGGTGTTTCCATGCCAAGGTTAAATAAATTTTTTCGTCCAATGGGGCCATCGTGGGTGGTGAATGATGATTTAAGAGCAATGGCAAGCTTTTATGAGGGAAATTTGGTGTTAGATACACTGGTGACACAAATGCACCGGTTTGGTTTATTTGATGTTGTGTTTTTGCGTAATGTGTTGATTTATTTTAGTATTGAAGAGCGCAAACGCGTGATTGACCGCATAGCCAGAACGATGCGTAAAGGTGGTTACCTCATTACAGGTGCCGCAGACTTACCTGAAGGAAATATATCCAAGTGGCAACGGGTTGATGTTCAACGGCAAAGAATTTGGCGTTTATGTTGAGGTTTGTGTTGTTTCAGGCAGTAAACTATCGATATATGCTCCTGCATGAAAAGGCATCAAGTCTTCCAAACTTTCACCCACCCCAATATAACGCACGGGTAACTTAAACTTATCACATAGTTGCAATACCACACCACCTTTGCCAGTGCCATCAAGCTTGGTCACAATCAAACCTGTGGTATGAATGATTTCACGGAATTTTTCGACCTGTACAATTGCATTTTGCCCTGTACCACCATCAACCACATGCCAAACTTCATGCGGTGCACCATCTAGGGCTTTGCCAATCACGCGGTATACTTTGGCCAACTCATTCATCAGGCTGGTATCGGTTTGTACACGACCTGCAGTATCAATAATAATCACATCATAATTTTTGGCTATGCCACGTGAGATAGTATCAAAAGCAACCGATGCAGGATCCGCACCTTCTGCTTGTTTAACAATATCTGCGCCAGCGCGTTCCACCCATACAGCTAATTGTTCAACGGCTGCAGCACGAAAGGTGTCTGCTGCGCCAATCAATACTTTTTTACCTTGGTCGGCATACATATTGGCAAGTTTACCAATCGTGGTGGTTTTGCCCGTGCCATTCACGCCTGCAACCAAAAGCACAAAAGGTTTTGCTTCTTTGATTTCACTGCCTGTCACCAAGGTGGCTTGCATATTGTCTTTTAAGGTTTGCATGGGTTGCTTTGATTTCTTTGCTTTTCTAACCAAGTCCATGGCTAATTGTGCGCCACAATCTGCCATAATTAAGGCATCTTCAATGTCTTGCCATTGGCTATCACTTATTTTTTCTTTGGTTTCACTGGGGAATAAACCACCAATACTTTCACGGGTTTTGCTCAACCCTTTGCTAAGACGACTAAAAAATGACATATACACACCCTCAAAACGATAACCATCGCATGATTGTGATTTGCACCACATTTTGCAATGTTTAATTGTCGATGAAGCGTATCAATCTGGGTGGTCGGGGTCTTGATCCTCGCTATTTTTCTTGCCGTCACCGTCTCGGTCATCATCTTCATCATCGGGGATGCCGTCATGGTCGATGTCGCTGTTTGAGCTGCCAGTATTGCTACCTTGACCTGCCCCACCAGCACCAGCGTTACCACCGCCAGCAGGGGGAGTGATTACAGGTGGATTGGGATCAATCACGGTGATGGGCATGGTGGCGGTTACCAACGTGGCATAAGGGTCGCTCACGGCTACGGATATATTGTAGTTTCCTACGGCAAGTTGCACGAGAGGCTTGGCACCTGTTGCGGTGCCGAATGCACCTGTCCAAGTGTAGGTATATGTCGTACCGTATGGGTCTTGCGGTCCAGTAATATCCAACTGCACATCGCATATGCCACCCGCACAACCTACAACCGAATAATTATCCGTCACATTGGGTGTGGCGGGCTTAACAGGACCGATGACTGGAAACACTTTACCAGGGCCGTATGGTGTGTGGTTACTAAACCCGAGCGGATTTCCTGAAGCCATATCAGTTGGAACCCAAGGACCTGCTGTGACACCCTCCGCATAAGCTTCAGCAATGCCTGGAGGGTAAGGAGATGTAAAGGTAAATGTGTGAGTTCCTGTTGGAGTCAGGAGGTTTTGATTGTTTTTTTCTGGAATAGTTCCCCAGCGAATAGAAGTGTTTTCTTTTGAACTACCTACCTTAGGCCCCCAACCTTTCCCCCAAAAAGAACTAGACGAATTAGGAATGAGTGAAGCTACATCAGGTAAAAAAATCATAAATTGCCATATTGGTTGTATGCTGTTTATGCCTAGTGATAAATTATAAGTATACTGATACCCTTGAGGCTTGGGTGCTACAGTTGTTGTGATTGATAAATTAAACTCATCTGCTGTATGCACGGCATTTCCACTTCTATCTATTAATCCAGGAATAACTTTAGCAAATGAGGGTATCGCAAGAAATAATATTCCTAATAAAATAAAAAAATTTGATTTATACATATAAACTCCTAATTAGTTCGGATAGAAATAAATATGAAGGTGGTTGCCTTCATCTAGTATTTCTCTAAATAAATCTTTATCAGAAAGCTTAATTAATTCTAATCGACTTTTTACATTTTGGCTCGTTGAGTCGAGTGTATGAACATCAATATCAATGCCACGCCTATGTGTTTGATGCGGATCTAACCAATTTCCCTTCGCATCAAACCTTCCACCTTTGGGTAAACTAGCATCATTAATATATAATCCAGCACCACTAAATTTTTTAGGATACTCAGTCATAATAATATTCATTTTTGCTGCAGTAGATGATGAAACCCAATGATTATTATCAGGCGTGGTTGGAAAGCCATTCCAGTTATTGCCATGATGTGCATCAGTGCCACCTATTTTGAAATGCGGTGAATTCACAGCCAATTGTGTTAAATTAGATATTTCTGAGGTTATTGCTGAGGATGTGGCAGTTAATGAGCATCCTTGATAATAAACATTTGCTTCTATCTTTTCCAATGAGGAAATTTCATTGCCTATATATTCAGTAAAGACATGTCCTGTTATTGTTGTACCTGATGCAGGAAATATAATACCTTTAGGTTTAGGTATAATTAATTTTGGTGGCAGCCAGTTGCCATGATCGTGACCACCAAAACCTTCATCTACAGTTAATATGGTTAAAGAAACACTTGCGCCAGTTATAGCAACCCCAAACATATCCGTAACCAATATATCAACTGGTGTTTTGTAAGCTGAAGCAACTTGACTTGGTTTTACATCTGCACGATGGCGGAGTCTTGGCTCTAACAATACTTTCGCAGGCGTTATCGTTACATTCAGCCCACCTGCAATCACATTCGCAGTTGCTGTTGCAGGCTGCTTGCTTGTTGCGCCTGAATTGCTGGTGGCTGTGGCGGTAAAGGTCAATGTAGAACCCACAGGTTCAGACACTGCATAGCTAAATGGTATAGGGGCAGATGTGCCGCCTGTGTATGTAAATGATTGTGTGCTGCCATCAGGTAAGCTTAATATCACCGTGCCGCCTTGACTAGAAGCAAGATGTTTTAATCAGGGTGGTCGGGGTCATCATCCTCATTGTTGGGTTTACCATCACCATCGCGGTCATCGTCATGTTCATCATCAATACCATCATGATCCATGTCGTTGCTGGGCGAACCTGCACCACCAGCGTTACCACCACCAGCAGGTGGATTGGGGTCAACCACGGTGATGGGCATGGTCGCCGTCACCAAGGTGGCGTAAGGGTCGCTCACGGCAACAGAGACTTGATATGTGCCTGCCGCAAGCTGCACCACAGGTTTTGCACCCATAGCTGTGCCGAACGCACCGCTCCAAGTGTAGGTATATGCCGTGCCATACGGGTCTTGCGGACCTGTAATATCCAGTTGCACATCGCATATCCCACCTACGCAACCCAGCACCGAATAATTATCGGTGACATTGGGTGTGGTGGGTTTAACAGGACCGATAACGGGAATAATTTTGCCAGGACCGTAAATGGTTTGATTGTAAAACTCTGGAATATCTTGCTCCTCATCCCAAATAACAGGTGGCTCTGTATCACCTTCAATACGTCCACTTATCATAGCTGGTGGATAGGGTGAAATAAACATAAACCCTGATAAAGTAAGTCCAGGTGAAAATGTAGAGAACCTATTTGACCATAATATAGAAAGTGTTTCTAAACTTGGTTGATAACCGAGCGTACTTGGATGTTTTGGGTTACCAAAGTAGGTTCCTTGAGAGTGTGGCCATGGGGATGCCTCGGTTCCTGCAACCACACTATACGGATCCGACAAAGCAACTTCAAAAACCACTAAATTTTGTAAACTGTTTGGTAGAGAAGTTATAGAATAGGTATATCTATAGCCTTGTGGTGTAGCTTGGACGGTGACATTCACTTGAACATTCACTTCATCCGCCGTATGCACGGGGTTCCCCTGAGAATCAAACCAACCAGGTAAAACTCTAGCTTGTGCAAATGAAACTCCAACCATAATTATGGTTGCTACTAAACAAATATTAAAAAATTTCATTTGCCCCTCCAGTTATTCATATTTGGTTTAATATGAAGGTGATTGCCACCATGCTTTTTAACTTCGATCTGTTTCAGAAGCTCAGAGTCTAGTTCTTCTATAGCAGATAAAAGCTTCTTGTATACAACATCCGCACCCACAGATGTTGGCAGAGTCATCATGGGAATACTTGTATCCTTTAGCGCCAAATCCACATCCAAGCCAAGCCTATGATTGCTATGCGGCTTATATGCCCAGTTGCCATTGGTATCAAAGGCTCCCCCAAACTTTAAGCTGGCATCATTGATGTATAAGCCTGCACCCCATCTCTGCTCATATAGCTTTAACAGCCTGTCCAGCAGTCCCGCACGATATGCTGTCAAATATTGGTTATTACTGCCCGTTATCCCTCCGCACGCAGCCGTTTTATCAGGTTTCCACGGCGTGGCAGCACCATAATGTTGGCAAGTCCCTCCAACAAATGTGTGCAGCCCCCCTGCGGGCAGAACAATGGCCTGCAAATTAGAAACCTTCGAAGTAATTACAGGAGATGCTGCGGAGCCTATACAGCCTCTAAACGAAGCATCTGCGACAACTTTTTCTTCCGAGGCAAACATGGATGCCGTGTATGTAGTGGTATAAGTGCCATCATTGTTATCAACAATAGCACTTGTTGTGCCCAAGGGCTTTAATGCTGCATTGGCTGGGTCTGCACCATGATCGTGTCCGCCGAAATTACCAGCACCCAATTGTGTTTTGAGTGATATTGATGCACCAGAAACAGGCTGATTGTTTGGGTCTTTTACATCAATGATAACCGATGTTTGATTTGCTCCTACTGTTTGCATCCAGCTTCTTCGGTTATTCAAAGTCGGCTCAACAACAGCTTTTGCAGGGGTGATGGTTACATTCAGCCCACCTGCAATGATATTGGCGGATGCAGTTGCAGGCTGCTTGCTTGTTGCACCTGAGTTGCTGGTGGCTGTGGCGGTAAAGGTCAATGTAGAACCCACAGGTTCAGACACTGCATAGCTAAATGGTATAGGGGCAGATGTGCCGCCTGTGTATGTAAATGATTGTGTGCTACCATCAGGTAAGCTTAATGTCACCGTGCCGCCTTGACCAGAGGGATCGCTGATTGTGAGAGAACCTGTTAGTGTTTCACAGCCTGTAACTTGTGTTTTACCAAGTATAACATGCACAGTAGGGGAGCGTTTGATTTGAAAACTAAGCGTAGTGGTTGCTTGTGTACCATTGATTGCCCTTGCTGTAAACTTTGCTGTGTAGTTCCCATCTGGTAATACACTAAGATTTGTATACTGCTTGGACAAATCGATGATATTTGGTGCGGAACCTCTACCATTTAATGTATCGAAAACATAAGATTTCACTGTGTTTCCGCTTACATCAATGATGTCGATAATAACTGGTGCATGTCCCCGGTGTGGCCACACACCACCACCAGGGAAAATCACCTGTCCTGTAAACGCATAGGGTTGAAAAGCAAAGTTTGAAGCAAGGCGAATGGACTGTAACAATGGAGTGTTATCAATGGTAATGCTTTTTGTGGTGAATGTTCTACCTGCCGTTGTAGTTCCTCTGCGTGGGTCAGGAATGATATCCACAGCATTCATGTCAAAAGAAAAGGAGCCTTGTGGGAATAAAGACCTTAAACATGTACTTACTTTTAATCGATTGGCGTACTGTGTACTGATGCTAAGAGAACAATACATACGCTTGATTCCAAGACCATATGGTGTTGCATTGGTGCTAGATGGATATATTGAAGCTATAGCATATAATGCTTTGGTATCTTGAGTTGCTTGTAATGTTAAAATGACATTGGAACCTTGAATAGTTATATTCCCTGATGCTGTGACCGCATAGCTAGTGCTGTGCCATGCAAACAAGATGAAAAAAAGAAATGTTGTTTGGATGCGTTGATTGACCACACTGTTGCCCTCCCAAGAAAAACATGCCGAATTTGGCAGCTTAGTTGCTAGGGGGGGAGTCAAGTATAGCGTGTTCATAGACTCCATTAGACACCAATGAGTTAGCAGAAACAAAAAACATGGGAATTTTAAGTTGGGAGATTAGTTTGCTGCCATGCTTTCAACGATAGATTTTAAATTGGCTGTTATTGACTTGGACAACACCTTGTATGCGGCAGATAATGGCGTGTTTGCGCGTATGGACGAGAAGATGATAACCTATATTCAGCGTGAGCTTGATGTAGGGCGAGAAGAAGCCAATATGTTGCGGGTGAAATATTGGAAACAATATGGCTCAACGCTTAAAGGTTTGATGCAACATCATGGGCATGAGGCTGAGCCTTTTTTATTGGAAGCCCATGATGTGAATGCGTATGAGTTGTTATCAGCGCATGATGAGCTGCGTGATGTCTTGCAAGCGATTCCACAACGGAAAGTGATTCATACCAACGGTACAACAGAACATGCCGAAACGATTTTGAAGGCATTGGGCATTTGGGATTGTTTTGCTGCAATTTATGATATTCGTTTTAACCAATATACGCCCAAACCATGCGTGGATACGTTTTATCAGCTCTGTGAAGCCGAAGGGGTGCAACCGAAAGATGTGGTGGTGATTGATGATATGCAGGATAATTTGGCTGTGGCGAAACAAGCGGGTGCAAAAACAGTGTGGATTCATGCGGATGCACACCAACAAAAGCATGATTGGGATATTGCAGCAGAATCGTTCGTTGATTTATTAGTGAAGTAGTTTTTTGATACCTTGTTAGATACTTAGAGTTGAAGTCTTTATGTTCATTTTTGGGCAGCCAAAAACGAACCCCATATCTGCATGGACAGCAGATATGGGCGCACTTTAGGGCGGGGCTTGCCCTGAGGGGAGGATGCCCCGAACCAAAAAGCTGCCTTTTAGAATCTGCTCGTTTCCTTTGTTTACACTTACATCAAAAGGGCGCGTGTTACTGCGCCAATCCTTTTGCTGTAAGACACTTCGGCGCAGATTAGCAAAGGGAGATTGATTGCTGATACGTTCACGTTTTTTCTTCGTGTTCTCTGTGGTCTTTGTGGTGAAAAAAGAAGTTAAACTTGGTCTAAAGCAAAAGCCTCATGCAATGCGCGCACGGCAAGCTCTACATACTTTTCTTCTAAAACCACAGTTACTTTGATTTCACTGGTGGTAATCATTTGAATGTTGATGTTTTCTTGGGCGAGTACATCAAACATTTTCTTGGCAACACCCGTGTGTGAGCGCATACCTACACCAATAATCGACACTTTAGCGACAGTATTATCTCCCATCACTTCACGCGCTTTCATTTTATCACACAGTGTTTGTAATAAAGCCATGGTTGCATCGTAATCGCTGCGGGGTACGGTAAATGTTAAATCAGTTTGTCCATCTTCGGAGATGTTTTGTACAATCACATCGACATTGATGTCAGCATCCGCAACAGGACCAAAAACTGCAGCAGCAATGCCTGGTTGGTCGGGGATTCCTTTGATGGTGACTTTTGCCTCATCGCGGTTGTAAGCAACGCCTGAAATTTCTGCACGTTCCATGTTTGAATCCTCTCTTGTAACCATTGTGCCTTGCACCAAATCAAAGCTTGAACGCAAATGAATCGGCATGTTGTAGCGCATGCCGAGTTCCACGCTTCGGGTTTGTAATACTTTTGCACCCAATGATGCAAACTCCAGCATTTCTTCATAGCTGATGCTGTCCATTTTTCGGGCTTTGGGTTCTATGCGAGGGTCTGTGGTATAAACCCCGTCCACATCGGTATAAATATCACAAGAATCAGCTTTAACGGCAATGGCGAGTGCCACCGCAGAAGTATCAGAGCCACCGCGCCCCAAAGTAGTGGTATTGCCATTGGCATCCACGCCTTGGAAACCCGTGACGACAGGTACACTGCCTTTTTCCATGTGTTGAATCAGGTGGTCACTTTGCACAGCTTTAATGCGTGCTTTGCTATGGCTGCCTTCAGTTTTAAAACCAGCTTGTGCGCCGCTGAATGAATAAGCTGATACACCAAGTTTATGCAGCTCAATCGCCAACAATGCAGCGGTGACTTGTTCGCCTGTGGCAACCAAAGCATCCACTTCACGCATGGGTGGGTTGTCATTCATGCTATTGGCGAGATGTAGCAGGCGGTTGGTTTCACCACTCATTGCAGAGACCACCACAGCAATTTCATTGCCGTTATCCAATTCACCCTTGATGATTTTAGCAGTGGCTTGAATGCGTTCGATTGAACCCACAGAAGTGCCACCAAATTTTTGTACAATTCTCATCTTATTTTCCGCCTAACGGTACTGTGGCAATACCAACTTTACCCATACCCAATTCACGAATGGTATCTAAAGCATATACCAGACGTTTGTGTCTAGCGTCGGCATCAGCGCGAATCACAACACGCATATTGGGGTCACCTTTGGTGATGTTCAGAATACGACGGCGTAAATCGGCATCTTTGACGCGCTCATCTTGCACATAAAGTTGCCCATCAGCTTTGATGCTAATCACTACTTGTTTTTCTTCTTTATTGGCTGCTTGCGCCTTGCTTTGGGGTAAATCCAATTTGATGCTGTTATTGGCAGTAAAACTTGTGCTGACCATGAAGAAAATCAACATGAGGAATACCACATCAATCATGGGTGTTAAATCAACAATTAAGTCGCTGCGTTTTTGTCTTGGGCGTAAATTCATTCACGTTCGCCTTTGAGCAAATCAACGAAATACAAAGCATGTTGCTCAATATCTACCACATAACGGTTGATTTTGGCTTCGAAGAAGCGGTAGGCAACCAGCGTAGGGATGGCAATTGACATACCTGCGGCAGTGGTATTCAATGCTTTAGAAATACCTGATGCCAACACGTCAGCCTTACCTACACCTTCGACAGAAATCACTTGAAACACTTCAATCATCCCAATCACTGTACCCAATAAACCCAAAAGCGGAGCAATGGCAGCAATTAATGCCAAAATGCCAACAAACCGCTCAAGGTGGGCAACTTCTTGTCTGCCCACTTCTTCTAAAATCTCTTTCATGATACTGCGTTTTACACCACGGTTTTTCAGTGCCACCCAAAGGATTCGACTCATGGCAGTGTTGCTATTTTTACATAATTCTAAGGCTTGTTCAGCATTACCTTCACGCACGGCTTCTTCAACCTTTTTTATCTTTTTCACAGGAATTACAACCGATGAGCGAAGGCTCCACAAGCGCTCAAAAATTATTGTGAGTGAAAGAAGCGAAGTGGCAATCAGGATGTACATCACTGCGCCGCCTTGAGAAATAAATTCGTACATCAAACAACCACCTTTGCATAAAAAATAGGGATAAAGCTGGCGCAAGTATAGGCAGGCTTCTTTATGCTGCAATCATCATGTTTGTTTTTGTTTTCGTATGCCTCTATCAAGGTTATGCTTGCGCCAGATATGTTAGTGTTTAATGGAGTTTTTCATGATTGACCAAGGTTTGTTTGAGATTTTAGCTTGCCCCAAGTGTAAAGGTGAGGTGCAGTATAATGCCGATAAAACGGGTCTAACTTGTGATAAATGCAAATTGGAATACCCAATTCGTGATGATATTCCAGTGATGTTGATTGATGAGGCAAAGTCTTTGGCTGATTAATGTCTAAGGAGACCATCAAAGTACCCATTTGGACACGCCTTCTTTTTAGCGGGCTTGCCAAAGTGCCCATGCCCATTATGCATGCCTTGGGTGATGTGTTGGGTTGGTTGTATTACACATTGGACAAACGGCACCGAAACATTGCCCTAAGAAACCTTGCCCGTGTTTTCCCCGAAAAGCCCAAAAAAGAGCGCAAAAAAATTGCCAAAAAAGCATTCAAACAAATGGGTCGCACCTTGATGGAAATTCCTTATGTGTTTTCAGAAAGTCGTGAAGATTTGTTGGCGCATGTTGAGATTGAAAACAAAGATGTGCTCACTGATGCTTTGGCGCAGCAAAAAGGCGTGTTTCTGCTTGCCTCGCATTTTAGCAACTGGGAATTGATGGGTTTGATGCCTGCGATGATGGGTTATCAAACCTCCATGATTTACCGCCAGCTCAATCAAAAACCATTGGATGCTTATACGTTGGCTTCACGTTCTCGCTTTGGTACACATCTTTATTCACGAAATACAGGTGTACGTTGGCTGCTCAAAGCCTTAAAAAATAATCACTGTATCGTATCCGCTCTAGACCAACACATGGGCGCAGGCAACGGCATCAAAGTGCCATTTTTAGGGCATATCGCCAGCACATCGCATCTGCCCGCACCATTCGTTGCCAAAGGTGTGCCTATGATTGGCATGGCATTGGTTCGTCAAAACAATGATTTTAAGTTCACCCTCAAATTTTGGGATGTGCCTTGCCCTGAACTCACAGACGATAAAGCCACCAATGAGGTTTTGATTATGACTGCAGCGTGTAAGAGTTTTGATGATGTGATTAAAGAGAACCCTGAACAGTGGTTGTGGATGCATAGACGGTGGCGGGCGGTTGAAACAGATGACAACATGACACAAGTCGTTCACGGCGCACCCTGACAGCAACCCAAAACATCCAACTTTCGCGTTATTTTACCTCGGAAATAGCGCTGCTATATCCTTCGGCTTATGCCTTGAACTTGAATATTTTGAATTACTTATTTCTAGTACGACTTTTACTCTAACGCCCTAAATGAGGGCGTGCGTTAGCACGTCCCTCTCGATTTTTTTTGTTATACATTTTTATGGTAATGCTCTCGATGGTATTTAATAAAGTCGATATTGATGAGGTGTTTTTTTACGACTCTAAGTTTACCCTTAATACCAATTAGCTCTAAATTATCACTTATAGCAAAGCCACCATTATCAAACATAACATGATGGTTAGGGCATAAACACAAAAGGTTGCCTTCTATATCTGGCCCGTTATGTGGTTCGCCTAAAGGTTTAATATGGGCTGCTTCAGCGTAAAAACCAGCGCTAGTTCCAATTGCTATCCCACATACTTGGCATTTGTAGTTATGCCAAGATTTTACATTCTTAGCTTTTTGATAGTTTCTTACAATACGATTGACCGTTAATGGTTTTCTACCTGGTGCATCATATTCATCAGTTGGCTCTTTTACTATGCAGTCAGCAGGCGAACCCTCTTGAACAATTAACCTGTACCTCCAAACTCTATAACCCGACTTACCTGTTTCGTACCAGTAATCTTCTACTTTATATAGTCCTGCATAGCGGTAACCTTTTACTGGACTTAGTTCGTGTTTATGTTTATGTCCACGAGTTACTCGGACAGGAAGGTTTTCTATTTTACTTTTAGCTAAAGCTAGGTTTACACCATCTAGCTCTTGATCTGAGACCTGGTTACCATTCTTTTGGCCTCCTGCGCCTGTATAGATTATAATGTCACCAAAATCTTCGTCATCCTCATACCCGCCAGAAAGTACGATAGAATCAGCACCTTCGTTTTTACCACCACTTATTCCTGCAACTAAAGGAGGATGAACTTTAGCTTTAGCTAAAGTCTCTCTATTATCAAAGATATCGCCTGGACTAACTCCATTTATTTCACCGAAAGTGCGCATTTAGATCCTTATATGCATAACTTGGTAATAGCATGACTTCAAATTCCATCTATTACGCTCCCTTATACGCCCAAAAATTCTCTGCTATTGGATATTAAAGCACAAACAAGGAAGTTAATAATGTTTGTGGCTGATAGTTTGTCGTTTGTTGGCTTGGGTGTCAATGTGATTAGTCTTAGTTCGCCAAAGCTCTGAGCACAGTTTGAGGTTCTTTAGCAACCACATTGAGCAACACCAATGCAGGGCCTTGCGGTTTTCTGTCGCCGCGTTCCCAATGGCGAAGTGTGCTGACGCTGATGCCAAATGCAGAGGCAAATTCATTTTGTGACATGCCAATTTGGGTGCGGATATTTTTTACATCAATGGGTGAAAAGTCATGCACGACTGCTTTACTTTGTTTACCTTTGGCAAAGTTCAATGCTTCGTTTAAACCTTGTTGAATACTGTTCATTGCTTCATTCATATCATTCTCCATAACTTTTCTTGAGTAGCGAAGTTAGCTTCGCAAGCTCTTGGCATTCTGCTGTGGATAGATTGGCTTTCTCACCTTTACCAAACAGCGTTAATAAAAATAGCGGCATGGATGTATTGTGGTAATAATAAATGATGCGAACACCACCACTTTTTCCTTTGCCTTGTGCAGACCATCGAAGTTTGCGAATACCACCTGTTTTCTGCATGACAACACCTGCTGCGGGATGTGCTGCCAAATAATTGATAATACTCTGCTTTTCTTCATCACTAAGTGTTTTTTCTGATCTTTTCAGAAATTCAGGTAGTTCGACAATCGTCTGCATAAAGACAAGTGTAATCCAATGGCTTATAGCTTGTCAATGTTGTTTGGTTTGATGGTTGAGAGATTGACGATAATACTTCATGCTTGGTTTTATGTTTAAACAAGCGCAAACAACCTTAACCATCAACGCCAATGGGCGTGGCTTCACCAACTTCACCCGCGATATGCAATCATGGATTGGGCAGACAGGCATTCAAACGGGGCAAGTGACTTTATTTGTGCAACACACCAGTTGTTCCCTCATCATTCAAGAAAATGCTGACCCTGATGTGCTCACCGATATGGAAACCTTTATGAATGATTTGGTGCAAGATGGGCATCCTGATTTTTTGCACAGGGATGAGGGGGATGATGATATGTCTGCCCATATTCGCATGGCGCTGACCAATGTGTCGTTGAATATCCCAGTGGTTCAGGGGCGAGCGGCTTTGGGCATTTGGCAGGCTGTGTATTTGTATGAGCATAGGTATATGCCGATGCGTAGACATGTGTTGCTGCACCTTGTTGGTGAATAGGGGGGCTTTGGGCGAATGAAATATAAAATCCTTAAAAAGAATACGTTGTTTCAGGGCTTTTTTAAGTTTGAGGGGCTTGAGGTTGAGCATGACACCTTTGCTGGTGGATCGTTTACGGTTAACCGCGAGCTTTTGGAGCGCGGTGATGCGGTTGCTATTCTGTTGTATGATAAATATTGTGATGAAGTGCTGTTGATTGAGCAGTTTCGTGTGGGGCCTGCGGCGCGTGGGGATGATGCGTGGATGACGGAAGTGGTGGCGGGCATGTTGGATGCAGGTGAAGATGCAGAGGTTTGTGCGGTTCGTGAGTCTATCGAAGAGGCAGGTTATAAGCCGTATGACATCAAATATTTGGGTAAATATTATGCATCACCAGGCGGCACATCGGAATCACTGTTGTTGTATTTGGGTTATGTGGATAAGGATAAACCCGTGGCGGCAGGTGGTGGTTTGAAACATGAACATGAAGATATTCGCAGCTTTTGGGTACCTCGAGAAGAGGCTGTAGCCATGGTGAAAAATGGGCAAATTAATTCAGGTGCACCCATGCTAGCAGTGGTTTTAGCTTTTGGTATTGATGGCGTGGTTGGATGCTAAATCAGTATGGTTTGTATCATACGGTATTGAATATCGTGGTGCTAGGTCGTAAGCTTTAGTATGAAGAAAATTCCAATGGGTGATGTGTGGGGTGGTTTGTCAGCTTCGGCGTTGGTATTGCCGCAAGCGATGGCTTTTGGTATTACCCTATGGTCGCCTTATACCAATGATCCAGCAGCAGCAGCCATGTCAGGTTTGGTTGCAGCAGCATGTTTATGTATTGCTTCGGGTTTATTTCGGGGTACTTCTGGTTTGGTTGCAGCTCCTACAGGACCAACCTTGGTTTTATTGTCAGGTGCAATAGCAGCACTTGCTGCAACAGGGCTTATGGGGGATGCGCTGGTGACGGCGACACTGATAACCGTTGCCTTGGCAGGTCTTTTTCAAATCATAATTGGTGGGCTTAGGTTAGGTCACTTGATTAAATTTATTCCATACCCCGTGGTCTCAGGCTTTATGACAGGCTCGGCGATTTTGATGATTATGTCGCAATCATCGTCTATTTTGGGTGGAGATTCGGATTTAACCATGGCCCAAGGAGCTTGGGTGCCTATGGCAGCGGCAGGTATCACTTTGGCAAGCATGGCGTGGTTGCCGCGATGGATTAAAAAAGTTCCCGGTACAATTTTGGGTTTGGTGGCTGGCACACTTGCATTCCATGCTTTTTCTTTGATACAAGGGCATATCACTCCATCATTTTGGGTGGTAGGTAGTTTGCCAAGTATTACCGACTTACATTTTGGTATTCGTTTAGAAAACAGTGCCGATTTTCCTTGGCTGCTTATGGCGGGTTCTGCACTAGCTTTGGCGGTGTTGGCATCTTTAGATACCTTGCTCACGGCAGTGATTGCCGATGTATCCACAGGCGAACGTCATGATGCCCAACGCGAACTGATGGGGCAGGGTGCAGGGCATATGTTGAGTGCTTTAGCTGGGGGTATGGCTGGCGCTGGTACAACCGGGGCAACCTTGGTTGCCATTCAAAGCGGTGGTCGATTATGGACAGGTTTGGTGACAGGCATTGGCATGCTGTTACTTATTTTATTTATGGGACCTATTGCAGCCATCTTACCCATCAGTGTATTTGCAGGTATTATTCTTCATGTCGCTATCTTTGGCATGTTGGATAAAGATATTCCGCGTTGGTTGGCTTCTCCACAAGCGAGAATTGATGGTCTAATTGCCGTTGTTGTTACAGGGGTTACGGTGTCTTATGACCTTATGGTTGCTGTTGGTTTGGGTATTTTATTGGCAGCTATTGAATTTATTCGAACACAAGTGCAATCGGCAGTGATTCAACGGCGTTGGACAGTTGGTGAGCGTACATCATTGCGACGTAGAATTAAAAAAGAATGCAAATGTTTGACAAGTCATGCCGAAAGTATTGTGGGTTATAACCTTAAAGGTACATTGTTTTTTGGTACAACAGATCACTTGTTTGACACTATGGCAAATGATTTAAAGCGTGCTAAATATATTATTTTGGATATGCGTGGTGTCAATCAGGTGGATTTAACTGCACTGCGTTTGATTGAACACATGAATGGCATGATGCATGACCGAGGCGGCGAGCTGATTCTGGCGCATGTTCCCAAAAGTATGGGCTTGGTAAAACGCGAGGGACATAGGCATGAACGCTTGGTGCCTTATCATAAAAAAACACGTCTGCGTGCCTTTGCAGACTCAGACAGAGCTTTAGAATACGCAGAGAGTGAATTGTTAAAAGGGCTTTGTGGTACTTCCACAGAGGAGAACCACGCAGTGAGTTTGGATGAAACGGAGTTGATGTCTGTTTTTAATGCAAAAGAACGAGAAATTTTACACCCATTTTTTAAAACAAAAAAAATAAAAAAAGGAGACTTTCTTTTTCATAGTGGGGATTTTGGGGAAGAGTTGTTTGTCATTTTGCGCGGTGAAATTGAAATATTATTACCTTATGCTAAGAAAAGAAAGCTACGGCTTGCCAGTTTTGGTCCTGGGATGACGGTGGGTGAGATTGCTTTTTTAGAACCCGGAGAACGCTCTGCTGATGCGCATGTCATTGTGGGTGGTGAAGTGGCTGTTTTTCAACATAAACAGCTAAAAAAACTTTGTGCGCAACATGCCGATTTGGGTATGCGTGTTTTGATGCGTTTGGGGCATGATATGAGTGAAAATTTACGCATGGCAGATGCTGAGCTTCGTAGGTTAGCTTCATAAAGTGATGCTTTTTGTTGAAAATATATGGCTTTAATGGAGTGCTTGCGTGCAAAACTTGATTCGAAAAATTGAAGTGAATATCCAACAAGTGATTCAACATGAGCAGCATGCTATTCGCTGGTTGCTGGCAAGTTTTGTTGCAGGTGGGCATGTGTTGCTTGAAGATTTGCCCGGCACAGGAAAAACAACACTCGCCAAAGCCTTGGCAAAATCCGTATCTGCAGACTTTAAACGCATTCAATTTACACCTGATTTGATGCCCAGTGATATTGTGGGGGTATCGGTGTATAAACAACAACAGCAAGACTTTGAATTTCGTGCAGGTCCTGTGTTTACCCATATCTTACTTGCTGATGAAATCAACCGCGCTAGCCCGCGTACCCAGTCGGCATTGTTGGAAGCCATGAGTGAATACCAAGTAAGTGTGGAAGGGAAAACACGCAAGTTAGAAGCCCCGTTTTTTGTCATGGCAACGCAAAATCCAGTGGAATTTCATGGCACTTATCCTTTGCCTGAAGCACAACTTGACCGTTTTATGATGTCTTTTGCCTTGGGTTATGTATCCAAAGCGCAAGAAATTGAAATGTTGGACAAACAAACTTTACACCCACTGCATAACTTACAGCCTGTGGTCAGTGTTGAGGAAGTATTGCAGTTGCAACAAGCTGTTGCTGAGGTGTTTATCAGCGATGCGATGAAAGGCTATATTGTGGATATTGTACAGCGTACCCGTAGTCATGAAGGGGTGAAGCTTGGTGCAAGCCCGCGTGCTTCGCTAGGGTTAAAACAAATTTCTCAAGCCTTGGCATTGATGGATGGGCAAGATTTTATCACACCTGATCATGTGCAAGAGGCAGCAAGCCCTGTGATTGCACATCGCTTAGTATTGGAGCCTCAGCTTAAATATGCAGGGCTGAATGCATCTCATGTAGTTGCAGAAATATTGGAGCAGCTTGTTATCCCACAGTGATGGTGCCAGATGAATAGATGGCAAGGTTTGGTACAAGGCTTTCAGCTTCGTTATCGTGCTTGGTTATTGCAAGGGCTTAGCCGCATTACATTTTGGAGTGATAAGTTTAAGCAACGATTATCAAGCTTAGGTTTGGCTGTGGCTGCTACGATATTGCTTACCTTAATATTGGGTGCCAATATTAAATTATCATCCATTTACCAATTGTTTGCTTTGCTGGTTGCACTTTTGCTGATGGCATTATTGGTGGTGTGGCTGAAAAGCGCTGTAAAGCGTAAACCATGTTTTGAAATGCATCGGGATGTGCCCAAGTTCGCCACAGTGGATACAGCCATAACATACCGTGTTTTTATAGCTAATACTTCAGCTCAAGATGTATATAAACTGAGCATTACAGAGCGATTACCGCAATATAAACCTACGCTTTTACAGTTTATCAATATGAGAGAGCCCAATGAAGAAAAGCGAAATTGGTATGATAGACACACAGGGTTCTACCGCTTTGTTTGGTTACAAGATTGGTTGCGTGGGGCAATCTTTACACCTGAAACCATCGGGCATATCCAAGCGGGGCAAAGCAAGACCATCACAATGGCATTAACCCCTATGCGGCGGGGGTATATTCATTTGAGCAAGCTGAGGTTGCGTTTGGCTGAACCTTTGGGTTTGGTGTACTCGTTTGAAGAGCATGATGTCTTTAATCGCATGCTTGTGTTACCCAAAGCATATCGTTTACCCCATGATTTGATGTGGGGTGGTAAGCGGGCATTTCAGCAGGGGGGCGTTGCACAAGCTTCGCATATGGGTGATGCTGAAGAGTTTAGTCATTTGCGAGAATATCAGGCAGGAGATGCCTTACGACGCGTGTTTTGGCCTAGTCTTGCGCGTTTACAAACGCCATTGGTGAAAAATTATCAGGAAGAATACTTTTCGCGTGCAGCATTGGTGGTGGATAATTTTGTCAGCTCTAAACATTGGGCAAAGCTTGAAGAAGCGGTGTCAGTTGCAGCAGGTTTTGCAATGGATGAACATGGGCAAGAGATGTTGTTAGACTTGTTGTTTGTTGGTGAACAAGGCAAAGCAGAACATACACTTACAGGCAGATCCATTGCTCATGCTGAACAAATGTTGGAAAGCTTAGCAACGCTACAACCATGTGCAGGTGATTTTAAAGGTTTGTCGCAAATGCTATTGCAGCAAGCAGAACGTTTAAATGGCTGTGTTTTAATTGCCTCCACTTGGGATGCGTCCAGACAATTACTATTGCAACAATTATTAGCTTTATCCGTGCCTTGTTTGGTGTTGGTGATACAGGGCTCGGATGAAAAACTTATCCGCAGTGAGCATGTATTTGGCTTACGCATGGGGCGCATTCAACAAGATTTGGATGCATTGGTTTGGCAATCATGAAACAGCCTTTATTGATGTTTATACTCACGCTGTTTTCCTTATTATTTTGGGGTTGGTTAACCGATGTTTTGTGGCTGGCAGGTTTGCTGGGTTTGTTGTTATGCGGCGCATATATCAAACGTGGGCAATATAACTTTGAATACAATGCATTTTATCAAATCGGTAATTTATGTGGGTTAATTATTGCAGCTGTCTTTGTGTTTTATTGGTTGGATGACAATGCTTCTAAAGCTATCTTGCCTAGCATACGTCTTTTGCCTTTGGCTTTATTACCTTTGTTGCTCTTGCAATATTTGTATAAACAGCATCTTGTACCTAGCAGTGCTTTATTATTTTTTCAGCGTAAACATGTAATACAACCGACTTGGTTTGATGTATCGGTCTTGTTTATCTTTGTTTGTTTATTAAGTGCAGGGGCAACAGTGCACCAAGGTTGGGTTTATTTTACAGGTATCTCTGCATTATTACTTGCTTTTATACTTGTTCAACAGCATTACAAACAAACACGTTATGTTTTGCTATTGATTGCGATATTTTTGCTCGCTGAAGTGATGGGCATGGGCATTGTTTATGGTATGCAAGATTTACAAATGCGCTTGCAAGCCAAAATGAATGCGTGGCTGCTCAGTTATAACGATGGACATCAGGGCAGCACAGCCATTGGTGAAGTGGGGCGCTTACAATTATCCGATAGTGTGTTGTTTCGTGTAAAAAGTGAAAAAAAACGAAGCGAGCCGATGTTGTTATTGGAAGGTACTTACCAGCGTTACCGTGGGCAAACATGGTTTGGTGGTGGATGGAAGGATATTAATATTCCTTATATCCATGAGAGATGGCAATTGTATGAAGGAGAGCTTGGTACTTCGCATTTAACATTTTATCAAAGTTTTGATGGTGATAAACATGTATTGGCTTTGCCCATGAACACGCTTGCTATTGCCAAGCTTGATGTGAAAAGTTTAAGCATTCGGCAGGGGCAAAGGGTGGAGATACAAGGTTTACCGCCTTTTGCTGCTTATGATGTTTTTTATCAAGATGTTCATAAGTTTATGCTAAGGGGTGAAGTACAACGAAGTGACTTGGATATTCCTAAGAATGAAAAAGAGGCAGTCGCTAAGGTGGTCGCCATGCTTGATTTGCATGAGATTAAAAATAAATATGGTGTAGAAAAGGTGATTAAAGTTTTACACCAATATTTTTTGCAGCAATATACTTACACCACATGGCTACAAATCAGCCAACAATCAGCCCAAACACCGCTTTCATCTTTTCTGCTTGAGGATAAACAAGGTCATTGTGAATATTTTGCATCGGCGACGGTGTTGCTGCTGCGAGCTTTGGGTATTCCTACGCGGTATGCGGTGGGATTTAGCATGTCAGAATATGATGCTGATAAAGATTTATATCTTGTGCGTGGGCGTGATGCCCATGCTTGGGCGGTTGCCAAAGTTGATGATACATGGATAAATATTGATAATACACCACCAAATTGGTTCAGCATTGAAAATGCGAAGCAAAGCCAGTTTCAAGGGCTTTGGGACTGGTTTTCAGATATTCGTTTTCAGTTTAAAAAGTGGCGCTATGGCGATAGCGAAATTGATAAGCAATGGTGGTATATATTGCTAAGTATCTTATTTGGTTACCTTACGATTCGGGTGTTAAGAAGGGTGAAAACAAAGCAACATGCAGATGCAAAGACAGTGGAAAAAGAGGCTCAAGATTGGTTGAAAATAGAGCAAGCTTTAGCCATGGTTGGTTTAGGGCGTAGAAATGGGGAGACTGTACAGCAGTGGTTGGTACGAATTGAAGCGGGAAAATGGTATCAATTGGCAAGGCTGCATGATATTCAGCATTATGCAGCAGCAGGATTGAGCGATGTGATGCAAGAAGAATATCAGGCTTATATACAAGATATCAAAGTTTTCTGTGCGCAATATAAAGATAGGGGTTGAATTAAAAAAACAAAGCCTTATATATTAGCATATGATAATATATTAACAGGAGAGCAGTGATGGCAACAGTGGATTTAACAGCAGCAAATTTTGAAGAAAAGGTAAGTAATAGTGCTATCACTATTATTGATTTTTGGGCACCTTGGTGTGGACCATGTAAAGCTTTTGCGCCAACATATGAAGAAGTTTCTAAGAATCATCCCGATGTGATGTTTGCCAAGGTGAATACAGAAGTTGAGCAACAATTGGGGGCGCAGTTTAATATTCGTTCTATTCCGACGTTGATGGTGATTCGTGAGAATATTGTGATTTTTTCACAAGCAGGCGCATTGCCTAAAAATGCATTGGAAGATTTGGTGAAACAAATCAAAGAAGTGGATATGGATGAAGTTCGGGCTGCAGTGGCTAAAGAGCAAGCAGAAAAGAAAGCATAGTACAACTTTAAGACGCTTTTTATAAAAACCTTCGCAACCTATTTTGTGTTGTGAAGGTTTTTTTATATGGCACTCTTTTTTGCGTTCTTTTGACTACTCTGCTATATATAGAGTGGCAAAGATAAAAGGAGAGCCCATGGATTGGAATAGGCGTAGCCAAGCACAGAAGCTGAGCAGCAAACAAAAGCGTTTTTTGCAACGCGTATCATTTCTTTTGTTATTGGTTTTTGTTGTGACCTATTTGGTTTATTAACCAGTTTATTAATCGACTTCTTCAGCAAGCGGTCGCCAAAATCTAAGCATAGGTTCTGGCACTTGTTCCAGTTGGTTTAAGATAGGGCTAGCACACCACTGTCGAATCAAATCGGCATCCAAGGCTGGGTCAATCAGTCGAAATCCTGCTTCACCACTTTGGCGTGTACCCACGGCATCGCCTGCACCGCGGTGTTGCAGATCTGCTTCAGCGAGTTGTAACCCATCATAGCATGTGGTCATCAGTTTTAATCTATTTTGCGCGGTTTCAGTGGCGAGTTTACTGGAGATTAACATACAATAACTTTGTAAGTTAGATCTGCCTACGCGTCCTCTAAGCTGATGCAGCTGGGCTAAGCCATACATATCCGCATGTTCAATCACAATGACACGTGCTTCGGGTACATTGACCCCAACCTCAACCACGGTGGTGGAGACAATCAGCTTACAACGACCATCAGCAAAAGCATTGAGCGTATCTTGTTTATCCTTGGCTTTCATTTTGCCATGTAAACCCAATACATTTTCTTGGGGGAAGCGTTGTTTTAAAGTGTCCAAACGTTCATTTACGCTGACCATATCATCATCTTCATCAATGCGCGGTACAATCCAATACACCCTACCATCTTGGGTAAGCATGCGTTGCACTGCATTAGCAAGCGCAGGCATTTTATCTGCCGCAATCACGCGTGTTTCAATGGTTTTTCGCCCTTGGGGCAAGCCTTGCATGATGCTTAGATGCATATCGCCATACAATGCAAGTGCCAAAGAGCGGGGGATGGGTGTGGCAGTCATGGCGAGTAAGTGGACGGCTTCATTTTTATTCTTTTCTGAGAGTGCCCAACGCTGTTGTACACCAAAGCGATGTTGCTCATCAATCATGGCAAGCCCAAGGTCTTGAAACACCACGTCAGGGGTGAGTAGAGCATGTGTGCCTACCAAAACATCAATATCACCTGCCGCCAGTGCTTTGAGCATGGTGTTGCGTTCGCGTTTTTTGGTGCTGCCTGTGAGCAGGGCAACTACAATGCCGTGTGGCTCTAATAATTCACGTAGGGTGACGGCATGTTGCTGTGCCAAGACTTCAGTGGGAGCCATGATTGCGCTTTGTCTACCGTGTGCAGCAAGGCGAACCATACCTAATGCGGCAATCCAAGTTTTTCCCGCACCTACATCACCCTGCAATAAGCGGTGCATACGTTTTCCCGATGCCAAGTCATCACCAATCTCTTGCCAGACATGTTGCTGCCCTGCAGTGAGTTCATAAGGCAAAGCCTTGATAAATGTTTGTTCCTTTTCTGTTGCAGGCATTGCTTTGGTTAACACTTGGGCTTGTTTGCGTTGGGATTGCATGAGTTGTAAATACACCAGTAATTCTTCAAGTTGCAGTCGTATTAATGCTTGCTGCATGGTTTCAGAGTCGGGTGCAAAATGTTCGTTGTTGTGCAGCAGGCTTAAAGCTTGGACAAGGCTGGGGAAGTCAGGCAAATGTTTGTCCAAGGGACTTTGTGCTTCTTTGGCTAGCATTTGCACGGCTTTTTTTATCCATCCGCCCACTTTTTTGCCGTTAAATCCTGCCAAGGATGCATATTTGGCAACCCAACCCGCTTGAAAGCGGTCAAGGGGCAACCAATCGGGGTGTGTCATTTGATATTGATTGCCCCATTTGTCGGGTATGCCGCGCACCGTAATTTTTTGTCCCTCTTGCAACCTTGCATCACTCATCATGTACTTGGCATGGAAAAAGGATAATTGAATGCTTGCCCCAGTATCATCAGCTAGGGTGATATGCACAGTCGCTTTGCGCCCAAAACCATGGCTTCGACGGCTTTGAATCACCCCTTGAACCCGTGCCTCTTGTTTGGCGATTAAATCCTTGATGGGGGTAACCATACGGTCATCAATCCATGATTTGGGAAGATGAAACAATAAAGAACCTAAAGTATGATAGCCCAAGTTTTGCAGCTTTTTTGCAGCTACAGGACCAATACCATCGATACGCTCAATGGGCAGGTAAAAGCTTGGGTAAATTTCAATCGGCATGGGTTAAGTTTAACCTAGGTATAGTGAACATCAAAGTGATGAGCTGGTCACTTTACGTAGGCGTTGGTAACGCAATCGTGTTGTGGGATGCAATAGGTACAGGTATACCCAAAATACGATGGCATCAAACAGAAAATAGAATACGGCAATACCGCTGGGTGGGTTGCCGCTAGGTAACCAGTTGAATATGCCAAATGCAGTTTCAGGCCAATACCAACAGCCTGTGCTTGTGCCAACCAGCTCAATATAACATACAACAACAAACATAATGAGGAAAAAGGAGCGTGATTTTTTAGTGAAGAGCAAGATAAGCATGAAAGTGGCTGCGGCAACAAAACCATAAACATCATTGGTCCAGAATAGCCAAAAAACACTGTATGCGATGGAAATCATGAGCAATACACGTTGCAGATGTATATTGTATGTTTGTCTGTGCAGTTTTTTCGACATTTTGAGTGTCCAAGCAAAAATTAGACCATGGGCAAAAGCCAACCAAAGCGGAATATTATCGAGACGGTAATGGTACATGCTCAATACTTTGGAAAAAAGGTATTCACCTGTAAGCCCAATGATAATGCCAATTAACAAGACATTGCGAACTCGCTTGGTACCGTTTCGGTAAGCGCGGATAAAAGCTAGGAATACTAAAATTGTTGCTACCCATTGCCCATTGCCAACCAGTGCATCACCATATTCACTGTCGAGTAGCAAAAAGGTAGGCACACCAAAAATTAAGAAGAATATCGAACGAATGACTTCTTTATGGCTGGACAGGCTTTTTATCATTTAAACTCTTGCATAGAATAACGGTTGTTTGCGGTAAGATCATTGTAAGTGAATACTGTTTTTTGACCTGAATAGATGTTATCCTGGAGCCAAATTTCTTCTTCTTTTGTTTCTTCTTGGTGAATAGCTTTGCTCCATACACCTTTTTTTGTTTTTCCGTATTGGTCAGTGTAAGCATAGTCTGCCAACCAACGGTAACCACGTTCTTTTAAGTCATCTTTTTTATCAAAAGGCGCACCGACGGCAAAATAACGACGGCTTTGTACTCTAGCATGGTTGAGTAATTCGGACATGGCAAGTTTACCTGAATTAGGCAAAGTTTTACTGAGTAAGTGTAATGTAGCTTCAGCATCATTAACGGCTCTATGTCCCTCAAAGAAATAACCCAGCTTATATGCGATATAATCTAATTTTAGGCTGGTAATATTTTCATCCTGCCAATGAATATCGTTCAATGTACAAGCCCAATTGCTATCTGATATTTGGGGCAAACGACGCTCAAGCATTTGCCTGTCAAAAGCAGCATTGTGGGCAATAATTAAGCTGGACTTGTTGAGCCAATGCACAATTTTAGTTTCATCTAGGCTTTGCCCTATCAGCATGTCATCGGTGATACCTGTAACTTGTTTTACAATTTCTGTAAGCGGTTCTTTGGGGTCTTCAAAACCGCCATATCTCTGTAAAATATCATAAATGGCACCTGTGCCAGCATCATAGTGAAAAGCAATAAAACCCAACTCAATAATTTTATCCTTGCTGGTATCTAAACCTGTAGTTTCTGTGTCAAGCACGATACCAATACGTGGTGTTTGCGGGTTACCTTGATGGTAAGCTTGTGGCGCATCCAAACGCTCCAACACTTTGTATTGACCACCTTTCTCTAGTTGTTGTATTGCAGTGAGAATCTCATTCATGGTTGTTCATTACCTTTTTTCATGATTGACTTTATAGTTTGACTGAATACACCGACTTTGAAAGGTTTAAGAATAACTTTTTCGATTGTAAGCTTATGTACATTTAATTTTTGGTTAAGGTCAAACCCTGTTACAAAAATAATATTAATCTCAGGGTTTATGTTACGTAGTTGCTTGGCTGCTTCAATACCATCCATTTTTGGCATGGCAATATCAAGAACAACAAGCCTAATTTCATTTTGGTATCTTTTATATACATCCAGTGCTTGTAGACCATCAGAAGCTTGAACGACTTGGTAGCCTAAACTTTTTAGAATATCTGAGCCTGTCATTAATACCGATGGATCATCATCAACAAGAAGGATAAGTTCATTGTTTCCTAAATGAATATTCGTTTTAGCTTGAGATGGCTTAGTTACTGTTTCATTTTCGATTAAAGGTAGGTATAATTTGAAAGTTGCACCTTTACCCTGAGTGCTAGTGATGGTAATCAGACCACCGTGGGACTGGATAGCACCGAATGCCATGGACAAACCTAGCCCACTACCTTTATCAATATCCTTGGTGGTGTAAAAGGGTTCAAAAATATAATTTTGTTTATCTTTGCTAATACCATGCCCATTGTCCGATATGGTAATTCGAGCAAATGTATGACTTTGAAGCTCTGGATGGGCTGCTTTAAAGTCAGCATTCGCGGTGTAAGTGTCTAAACGCAGAGAAATATAGGGGTTTTCAGACTCAGCAACCGCATCTTTTGCATTATTAAGTAGGTTGATAATGACTTGTTGAAGTTGGTTGGCATCAGCACGTACGATTAGGTTATGTGTTGCATATAATTCTTGAGTGAATGTCACCTGCGATGGAAGGGTAACTTTATGCAGCTTTGAAACATCTTGTAAGAAATCTGTGAGCGACATGGGTTTGAGGTTAACAACACCTTTTCGAGCAAAAGCAAGGAGTTGTTTAATCATGTCGGCGGCCTGAAAAGATAAGTCTTCTATTAAACTTAGTTTCTTTAATGTGTTAGGTAAATGTGCCACTTCTTCTTTTGCCAAAAATATAGTGCCAGTAATACCGGTGAGTGTATTATTGAAGTCATGAGCGATGCCACCAACCAATGTGCCAAGTGCTTCCATTTTTTGCGCTTGGCGTAGTTGGTTTTCTAAATGTTCCTGTTCTGTCATATCCCTTAGTGTTGACACATAGTGTGTAATTTTATGTTGATTGTTTTTGATAGGCGTTACTGAAACAAGGGCAGGGTAAGTATCACCATCTTTTTTTATAGCATTCATTGTGCCACGCCAAGTATTACCCAGTTGTAAGGTGTTCCACATATCGGGATGCTGTTCGGCTTGTAAAATGCTATTAACTTTTCCAATAACTTCATTTTCTTGGAAACCTGTGATTGTTGTGAATGCGGGGTTAATATATTCCGTGATGCTAGCTTCATTGGCAATTAAAATAGCTTCGTCTGATTGCTCAACAGCTTGTGATAACTTGAGTAGTTTGTTTTTTTCAGATGCAAGTAGGGCATTGGTGTGGGTAAGTTCATTGGCTTGTATGGATACTTTTTGCAGGTTTAAAAAGTTATGTCGCTTATGAAATTCGATTAAGTAACCAGCTAAAGCACCAAAAATAAAGGATACATAGATAAAAAAATGCTGGGCAACCATTTCAGTTTGGCTTAAGGGAGATAATGTAAATGCATTGAGCTCATAAAATAATATGAAAAATACACTGACCATTGCTGCATGGCGAAAAGGAAGCCCTGTAATTAACCAAACCCATATGACCATTAAGTATGCTTCGCTAAAGAGCAATGAGGATGTTGTAATGTTTTCCAATAAAAAGTGATTCAGCCAAGCCATACATACCGAGCCGACAATCATGGTGGTATGAAAGAATTGCGATTTAAAATGTAGTGATAAGGCAACCAATGTTATAAAGAAAATAGCTTGGCTTACATGAATATTTCGGGCAAGCTGTTGGGATGCTTCAGGTAGAATGTAAAAGTCTAAGAAGGCAACGATAAAATATAAAACACTAACAAAAAGTAATGCCAAACGCATTTGCAACTTTCGCGTAGGCTGGCTAGCTCGTTCGTATAATGCTTCCATTTTTTTATCTTTAAAGCTAAGCCAAAGCTTATTGATAGCATCAAAATTAAGTGTTGAAGTTTTGGTGTTAGGCACTTATTGCTCCTTGTTGCATATATAGCTTAGTATTTACGCAACTTGAGTGCCAAAGAATTGGGTTATTCATGTGTTGTTAGCCTAGCCTGTAGCAATGGTGTAAGACTGCCATCGTTTCTAGGTGTAAACCCCTGTAAACGCATACCAGATACAGCAATAACTGCATCATACCACAATGGAATATAGACTTGGTCAGCTGCCATTTGCTGTTGTACCTTGGCATATAATGCTTTGCGTTCTGCTAAGTTTTGACTACTTGCGGCTTGTTTCAACCATGTATCAACTTGCGCATTATTATAGTGGCCACGGTTGGCTCCTTTGGGGGGCTGCATGTTGCTGGATAAAATCCAGCGATAAATATCAGGGTCAGTAATACCAACCCAAGATAATGAAAAGACTTGGAAATCACCGCGTTTGATGCGGGCATAAAAGCCCCCCCACTCGAGTGATTCAATGGATACATCCACACCAATTTTTTGCCAACTGTCAGCAATGGCAGTGACCAAACGTAAACGGGTGGGGTTGGTGCTGGTTCGATAATTGAGATGAAAACGAATACCATTGGCATGCCGCTTAAAACCAGCTTCATCCAAAAGCTTCTCTGCTTGGTCAGGGTTAAATGGAGTAATGGGAATATTGGCTGCTGCCCAATGGCTTGGGGTGAGCACCGTTTCGCCTAGGGTGGGTAGGTTAGCAAATAAAGCTCGTTTTAGTAGTTTTCTATCCAGTGCTAAAGCTAAAGCTTTACGTACCTTTTGATGTTTAAGAATCGCATCTTGCATGTTTAAACCGATATAAGAAAAGGTGGTGGATGGTTTGCTGGAAATGGTTAGATTCTTTTGCTTTTTAAGCCAAGGTAATAAGTGGGGTGGCAAATCATTTTGTGTAAAGTCGATTTCATTACGTACCAGTTTTAGTACGCGGGTTACAGGGTCTTTGATGGCAAGTAGTTCAATGGCTTGAATGGAATGATGATCGGGTTTCGCACGATCTAAATATATGGTGTTATTCCACTTGTTTAGTTTAAATGCACCACAACCTATGGTTTGTTTGGCTTGGTGAGGTTTATTGGCCTCTGAGGCTGGTAAAATACCGAGGTTTAAACGTGTAAGTAGTGAAGCATCAGGTTTATTTAGATTCAGGGTAAGTTGGTAGGGGTTGTTGACAGTGATATGCTCAATAGCAGTAAAACCTGCTCTAAGCGGGCTGGATAATGTTTTGTCTAATACGGCATGAATGGTTGCAGCAACATCCGTTGCGGTGACAGCTTGTCCATTGTGAAAGGTAAAATCGTGGCGCAACTTAAATGTCCAAGTATAGGGGTCTGTTTGTTGCCATGAGGTAGCGAGACTGGGTTTGGGTAAAAAATCTTCGCCGAGTTGAACTAAAGAACAATGTATGAGCTCTTGTACACGGTGTGATGCGGCATCTGTTGCGAATCGAGGATCGAGGCTAATCGGAGGCGATGCTAAGCCTATACGCAGAGTATTATTTTTAGGCTGATCTTGATGGCAAGCTGATAAGAGTATCAGCAGTATGATTGCATAGATTCTCACGCTTCCCATAAACTTAATGCTTCCACATGTCCTGTGTAGGGAAATAAATCTAAGGGGCGCAAAGCTTTGAGTTTAAAACCTGCATCGGCTAAAGCTTTGGCATCTCGTGCACCTGCTGCAATATCACAATTAACCATAATAATTTTTTTGGGGAAAAGTTGCCCAATTTGCTGACAAATACGTTTTGCCCCTTTGCGTGGGGGGTCTAATATAAGTATGTCGGCATTGATGAAAGGTTCGGTTGAAAAAACACCAAATAAATCCAATGTTTGATAGCTAGCATTTAAACCTAAGCGTTTGGCATTGTTGTTGGCAGCTTTAACACTGGCAGGGTTTAACTCTGCACCGACAACTTCAATACCTGTGGCTGCCGCAAGCGGCAGCGATAAGTTGCCACAGCCTGAAAATAAGTCGACAACACGCTTAGCATCTTTGCTCCAATCTAAAATTTGCTGAATGAGGATTTGGTTGCCCTTAGCATGACCTTGAATGAAGTCGTTGGGGCCTATTTGTATGTTGATGGACTTGTTTTCCGTGATTTGAATAGTATCAAATAAAGTTTGTACCGGTTTATGCAGTGCTTGAATGGATGGGGTTCCAAGTTTACTCCACCACCACTGTTGGTTGTCTTGTTTCGGAGGGGTAAAATCAGTGGGGCAGCTTTGTTCAGATTCTAGAATAATATGTGTGCCATTACTTAACGCTACAGCCTGAATGCTTTGAATAGATTGAGGCAATTGACTTGTTTCTAATTGTTTGCGCAGTGTGTCTAGGTCTTGAGTAATGGCCATGCAGCTATCACTGTGTACGATATGATGGCTAAATCGTTTGCGAAAACCTAATTTCCCATTGTCCATAAACCAACGAACCCGTCTGCGTCCTGCAAAGCCACTATTATTGGGTTGAGGGCTGCAGCTGATGACTGTGCTATGTTTGTCTATGAAGGCTTGAAAAGCATCCGTTACCCATTTGTTTTTGAGTTCAGCTTGTGTTGGTTGGGAGAGATGCTGCAAGGCGCAGCCGCCGCAGGTGTTGGCAACTGAGCATTTTGCTTGCACACGCTGTGATGATGGCGTGATAATATGCTTTATCTCACCACGAAAAACACCGCGTTTTTTTTCTGTATACTGAAATTGGATTCTATCTCCGACAACAGTGTTGGGGATAAGTACCGTATGATTGCGTTCACGCACCAAACCTTCACCGCCAGGTAGTATGGCTTCCACTGTTGCTGTGTATTGCTCGCTCATGCGTTAAGAAAGAATATCAATAGGACCAATCGTAATCGGGCGTGTAGATTTGAAGCGGATACGTATGGCTTGAATGAGTGGTGCAATTTTAATAATATCATTGATGGTCACTTGAATATCCACATCATCACCTTTGCGTTCAAAAATACGTTTCCAGGTAAAACCATTGGCAGGTTTAATTTCCAAATAAACATATCCTTTACTAAAGTCTGCACGACCAACACTGGCTTTATGTAAGATAATTTTAGAAATCACTTGGGGTTGATCAAAAACCAACTTGGATTCACCTGTCCTGCTAATTACCCTATGTGTTTTACTGCTGTTTTTCCTAAAGGACTTTTGAAAAAAAACATGATTTCCGCCTTTGAATTCATGTTTGTCACTGGGTAGAGCTTTAGACTTATCACTACGTGTTACAGTATAACGTACTTGTTTCGTTAGGAGCACGGGTGCTGTTACTTTTTCTTTTTTAGGTTTGTTTACTTTTTTTGTTTGTGCTGTTTTTTTCTTTTTGGCTTGCGCGACTTCTTTTTTTGGCTTACTGACAGTCTTGGTACTTTGTTTTGCCACAAGAGGTTTTGAAGTTTTAGTTTGTTTATTACTGGGTTGCTCAAGCTGCATTTTGGCTATTTCTTTTTTTGCTAAAGCAGGTTTAGTTTGTGTTTTCACTTCTTGGCGTGATGTTTTTTGTGGATATGGTGATGCAGTTTTTTCTGCCATGGTTAACACGGCGATGACAAGTGCACCCAAAGCTATAAAAAGAAATGCAATGCCTGATAAGCCAGAAAAAAGCTTCTGAAGTTTTGGGAAAGTACTAAGCCAAAAGCGGTAAAGTTTTTCTTTGCCATGTTGTATCCATTGCTGTGCGACCTCAGCATTGCTAGGGGGCGGAAGGATAATAGAGGTTTTGCTAACATTCGAACTTGAACTTTGCTGTGATTTTCTCGTCTTGGTAGGCACGGGTTTAAGGTGAGCCATGATATCAACAATCTTATCGCGAACAACGGCAGCACTTTCAGGGCGACTATGTTTACTTTTGCTGAGTAATTTAAGAATAAGGTCAGATAAGGCTGGTGGTATGGATGGCTCTAACTTGTTCGGAATAGGTGCAGGTTCGCGCACTTGTTTTTCCATGATTTCAAATTCGCCGCCATTGCTGGAAGCATCAAAGGGAAGTTTACCCAAGACCATGTAAAATAATAAAATACCGAAAGCATAAAGGTCGGTTCTTGCATCAATGGGTTTGTTTAAAATTTGTTCAGGTGCCATGTAGCGAAATGAACCAACGGTGGCACCACTTTGTGTGAGGTCGTCTTCACCTTGTTCGGGTTTGGCAAGCCCGAAATCCAATAGTTTAACTTCACCTTTGTTTGAAACGAGCACATTGGCAGGTTTTAAGTCACGGTGAACCATGTCAAAGTGATGTGCAGCTTCTAAGCCAGTAAGTACATCGATAGCAATGCTAAGTTTTTTCTCTAGTGATAGGTCTGGATGACTTTTAAGGTAGGCTTTTAAGTCTTCACCTTCAATCAACTCCATAATCAAAGCCATATGGGTTTCATCTTCAAACAAAGAGAGCAAGGTTACGATGTTGGGGTGCATGACCTTAGCATGCATGCGGGCTTCACGGCGGAAACGTTGTTTTAAATTTTCGTGGCGTAACAAGTGTGGATGTAATACTTTAATCGCTACAGGTCGCCCCAATTCTTTGTCGATAGCGCGGTAGACAACCCCCATCCCACCTTGACCAAGGCGTGATTCAATAATGTAAGAACCTAAGTGCGTTATGTCTTCGCTGGGTTGATTTTGTTTTGGGGTGTAGCTCAAAAGGTCTCCTGTATTTCAGGCTTTATATCCATGCCGATAAGCCGATTGTTAATGTTCAATACTCAATGTCAAGGCAAATGCGCTAAGTTATATTAGCCAATCGGTTTTTTAATGGTCTATGGTGTGCATCACATAAGCAAACTGCCAATGCATCAGCCGCATCTTCGGGCAAAGGAAGGGGAGGTTTCAGCAGAGCTTTAATCATGTGTTGAATTTGATTTTTATCAGCGCGCCCATGCCCTACAATGGCTTGTTTAACTGCGGTTGCAGAGTATGTATTGATAGGGAGGTTTGCATGGCAACATGCTGCAATCAAAGCGCCCCTAGCTTGCCCCAGTTTTAAAGCAGAAGACACATTTTTAGAAACAAAGACATCTTCAATGGCGGCGCAAGAAGGCTTGTATATGTCTATGATACTTGATAATTCTTGGAATAAAATGCCCAAACGCTCAGTGAACTCTCCCGTTCCGCAGTGAATCACATGGTGGTGAACATGGCGTACTTTATTGCCATTGACATCAATAATGCCAACGCCTGCTTTACGAGAGCCAGGGTCGATTCCCATAAAACGGATGTTTGTCATAAGGGTGTGTGACTACTTAAATTTTGTAGGGTATGAACGAGTTTTTTTCGCCCGATAACAAAACGAAAGGGATGACCACCATTGATGCGCCAAATCCACGCAGCACGAATACCTGAAAGTAACAAACAGCGAATTTGTTCAGTATTTTTACTTTGTTTGAGGTGTTCGGATTTACCACGGATGATGATACGAGGTTTTATGGTGCTTACTGTTTCACCATACAGATGTGCAATCGCTGCAATGATATTTTCATGGCATGGATCATTGAAGAACTGTACTTGTTTGTGAATCCTTAGCATACCATCACCGATGTGTTGTAAAGTATTGGCGCGTTTGGCAAGTTTCTTTTCTACAGCAAGCATACTTGCTGCATAGCTGACAATTTGTTTTGAATGTTTGATGTCTTGACCTTGAAGAAGCCGTTTGGCTTGTGTGTTTCCTAGAGAGAAATGCCCGTCTTGGGTATAATCATCATTGAGTAAGGCATCCATACAGTGTTTGAAATATACAGGGTCACATTTTCCAGTTTGGGTGATAGCGGTAATGAGGCACGATGTTTGCGCCAATGCAGCCACAGCAAGTGCACGTTGTTTTTCGCGTTGGGCTTTATCATTTGAGTGGTAGGGTGCAGCTTTCATGTGGCGTAGTGTGGCGGTGTATATAGGATGTCACAAGTATAGGTTTATCGAGGTGTTGGTGTGGTTGATTTTTTTACCCAAGTTCGCGCTTGTTTATTAGAAAAAAATATAGATACAAAGGTGACGTTCATTCATCAATTGGCAAAAGATGTGCGTCAAGGTTGTGTGATTAACTTGCAGACTTTTGGTGATGTGTTGGCTGTGAATGAAAATGGTCGCCCTGATAAACCAAAGTTGGTGAGAGCAACAGGTGTTCCTAAGCGCGGTTTTGGCAGTCTTGAGGGTAGGGCAATTATGATGCATGCTATTGCTCATATTGAATTTAATGCCATGAATTTGGCTTTGGATGCTGTGCAACGCTTTTCTGATATGCCTGAAGCGTATTATCGAGATTGGTTGCAGGTTGCCGATGAAGAAGCTTATCATTTTGAACTTATACGCGCACATTTACGTTTTCTAGGTGCTGATTATGGTGATTATCCAGCGCATAATGGTTTATGGGAAATGGTGGAGAAAACAGCACATAATGCGTTACACCGTATGGCCTTGGTGCCTAGGGTGTTAGAAGCAAGAGGCTTGGATGTTACACCAGGTATTCAGAAAAAATTACGCCAAGCAGGGGATAAACATGCAGCCACATTATTGGATATTATTTTTGCCGATGAAATAGGGCATGTCGAAGTAGGCACACGTTGGTTTCGTTATTTATGCAAACAAGAGCATAAAAAGGCTGATGATACATTTCTTGCTTTGTTGGATGAATATTTTCCTAAGGGTTTATATGGACCATATAATATGGATGCGCGTGAAGCTGCAGGTTTTTCACAGCGTGAACTGCAAATATTGCTGGATGGTTAAGGAAGCTCTGAATACTCATGAACTCGTACCTTGCGCCCAGAACATCCAAACTATGCGTTGTGATTTTGAGCAATAGCCTAGCTATTCCATACAACTCATGCCTAGATTTTGAATGTTCTGAACTACAATTTTCTTCATTCAGACTTATTCAGAGCTTCCTTAAGTAACCTGCCTGTTCGTTATTTTTAACTCGATGTTTTGAGCTTGCGGTAAGTTTGCATAACTTTTTTTACATAACGCTTGGTTTCTGGGTAGTTGGGTATGGCATTGCCCGCATGTTTGACGGCATTGGGCCCTGCATTATAGGCTGCAAGGGATAATTCGATATTTTGTCCAAATGTATTTAACATTTGTCTGAAATACTTTGCACCACCCTGTATGTTTTGTATGGGGTTCCAGCTGTTTTGAACTTGGAGTTGCTTGGCTGTTTGGGGCATGAGCTGCATCAGCCCAATGGCACCAGCTTTGGAGTATGCTTGGGGGTTAAAAGCAGATTCAGTATCAATAATGGCTTGTAATAATTTGTAATCCAATTGGTTTTGGATGGCAGCATAGCGAATATGCGGTAGAAACTTGGTTTTATTTGTTTGGTATTTTTCAATGTTGTAACCCGCTGTACTTTGTTGCGTAAGTTTGGGGCGATAGATGGAGATAAGTTTGTATGAATCGTCCATGCGTTTGTCTGTAAAATACAATTGACCATCAGCATTATGATAGGTGTAAATATCTGCAGCAGCGGGAAGGCTGATGCCCAATGCAATAATATATGCAAGTCGTTGTAATATCATAATAAATATATGGTTCCAAGACCTAAGAAAGCCAAGAAGCCAACCACATCAGTAACCGTTGTGAGTATGGTGCCACTGGCGAGTGCTGGGTCAATATGTAAACGCTGTAGGGTGAGCGGAATGAGTGCACCAGCAAGACCTGCTGCAATCAGGTTGACCATAATGGCAGCGGCAATGACAAAGCTGAGTGCGAGGCCATATTCAGGGAACCAAAATTTAGCAACAAGCCCAACAAAAAACGCAAAACATAAACCTGTAACTATGCTTACGCCGACTTCTTTGAGTAGTGCGCGTTTGGCATTGTTAAATGTGATGCGCCCAAGGGCAATACCACGAACCATGACGGTGAGCGTTTGCGTGCCCGCGATGCCGCCCATGCTCGCGACAATAGGCATCAATACAGCAAGTGCTACGATTTGCTGTAATGTTGCTTCAAATTGGGAGATGACTATGGATGCAATAATGGCAGTGGCTAGGTTAAACATAAGCCAAACACCACGCCGCCATGCCGTAATACCTACAGGTTCAGCAAGGTCGTCTTGATTGGATAAACCTGCCAAGTGATACATATCCTCAGTGGCTTCATCTTGTACCACATCAATGATGTCATCTGCAGTGATACGGCCGACCAATACCCCTTGTTTATCAACAACAGGAAGGGCTAATATATCATATTTGTTGAATATTCTTGCAACTTCTTCTTGGTCTTCATCTACTAAAACACGAGGGAAGTCAGCATCAGAAATGCGCCAAACCTCTTCGTCAGGCTCGCAAAAAAGAAGAGAGTGCAGTTGAATGACACCTGTTAATCTATCATGTTGGTTTACGGTGTAGATATAATTGAGGTTTTCAATGTCTTTACCCCAACGTCGAAGTACGTTTAAAACTTTTTCTACTTTCCAGTCATCACGAACCTTGAACAGTTCTGCTTGCATTAATCCGCCAGCAGATTGTTCGTCATGAGCAAGTAGGGGCTCAATGCCACGCCTATCTTCGGGGTCTAGTCCTTTGATAACCTCATTAGCAACTTCAGGTTTAACTGCTTGTAAGATGTCTGTTGCATCATCAGAGTCCAAGTGTTCAACAACATCTTCAATATCACTGGCATTTAATTGTGCGAGTAAATCTTCTTGGATGCCTTCGGGTAATTCAAGTAATGTGTCGCCAAGTAAGTCATCCGGAATAAGCTGCATCAGTTGCAATCGTTCTTGATCGGTGCGACAGGCGAGCAGTTCTTCAGCAAGTTCAGAGGCATGCATGGTTGCGATTCTTTTTTGCAATCCCAAGGTAGATGTTTCAATATCTACATGTTTATTGTCTTCTGGCATGTTATCCTCGTTTTAAACTAACAAAGTGCTAGTTGTGTTTATGAACTCTCCCACCTTAATTGTAACTATGTTGTTTTTAAAGATAAATATCAAGAAAATGATTTCTTTTATACTGTTTGTTTTCACTGATTGTTTGGTTAATAGGTAGGTGAGCCACAGTATTCAAAATACTGTGTATCTGAAACTGTTTAGATATTTCTGTGGGTGATCTTACCGATCCGTATTGGTGATGTTTAACTCGTATTTTTGAGCTTATGCCATCACTAAAAGGTACAAGATTAGGCTCAGCAGGGATGAAGGTGGTATATACGCTTTGTTGATAAAGTGCTAAAGGAGTTGGTTTTGTTTTGGGTTATAATTAAGGGTTTATCACAGTAGAATATACCCAAGCTGATACTTTATATACGTTTCCACTTTAAATATAACCACGACAGTCTTGCAGACATGTTAAAATAAGCCATAGTCATGCCTATAAATTAACGGATGGAATTAAACCATGGCAAACATTAATGATGAAGGTTTTTTAGAGCTTTCGGGCATTCACCAGCATAATTATCAACAACAACTTAGTAGCAGCAATTTTCCAGTATTAGAAGGTCTATCACCTCTAAATCTTCGTGTATTGAATCAGGCTTCACAAGTCATGAATGTTACCAAGGGTGTTGAGATGATGGTGGCAGGTGATACACCGCACGATTTATATTTTATTGCTCAAGGCTCTATGGCTGTAGCTAAAAAACATGCGGAAAAATCGTTGGTTGTTGCTACCTTAAAAGCTGGTGACTTTTACGGGGAATATGGGGTACTGCGAGGAAAAACACGGTTTGCATCTGTATATACCGCTGAGCCTTCAGTTATTATACGGGTTGGTTTGCAAGCTATACAACAGGTCTTGGATGCAGACTTAGACTTTAAATCCAGAGTTTTTTCTATTATGAAACAGCGTGTTTTGAGTAGTTTTTTGTGTACGCATGTGGTGTTCAGAGCGTTTCCAGCATCGGTTCGGGATACATTATCCACGCAATTAACAGTTTCCGAATTAGAGCGCGGCGAGACACTATTTACCCAAGGTGAAAGCGCAGATCGATATTATATTATTTTATCGGGTGAAGCTGAGGTATTGATACAACAGTCTGGCAAAACATTGCTTTTGGAAATACGCAGGGATAATGATGTTTTGGGTGAGGTACGCGTGGATAAAGGCAGTAAATATGGGTGTACAGTTGTTGCTACGAATCAGTTGGATTTACTTGCTTTAGACAAGGCAGCTATGCTATCCCTACAACAAGTTGAGCCTGACATAGTCAAACGTTTACAACAGTTTATTGTGCAACAAAGTAAAAAGACGATTGCCAAGATACAAAGTTTGTAGGTAATAATATTGAATGTTTACTTATAGAATATCATCAAAAAGCCACCCTGTTGGCATAAAAAGCCATCTTATAATTATTCAAAAAGCCATATTAAACAAAGGTAGCAGAGAGAAATACCTAAATTCATCGTTACCCTTACTTAAACATTTGGAAACAACGGTGGCAAATACCTCTTGTTTTCAAAACAAAATAAAGGCACACTCTCATGTTCATTTTACTCTGTGGGAGGGGTTTATGTCTAACTTGAAATACGTCAAAACTATACTTTGCTTGGTGTTGGGAAGTTTTCTTCTTATGAATTCATCAACACTGAGGGCAGGAGAAACTAACCAACCTAGCGATAGTTTCGTTCTAGTCTCGCAATATCATATCTTAGTTGCGTCCAATGACAGTGATAATGATGGTATTCCGAATAGTGAAGATGATGACGACGATAATGACGGCATAAAAGATAGCCAAGATGAAGACCATGATGGTGATGGTTATACAGATGCAGAAGAAGTTGCAGCAGGTTCTGACCCTGACGATGAAGATAGCGTTCCTCCCGCAGATACTACCCCTCCAGTTTTAACTGTACCTGCAAACATAACCATTGAGGCGACAGCTATTCTAACACCTGTTTCATTAGGCACTGCAAGTGCTACGGATAATATTGATGGCACTGTACCCGTAAGTAATAATGCACCAGCAACATTCCCACTTGGTGTCACAAGGATTACATATACAGCAACAGATACGGCTGGTAACACAGCAACTGCAACGCAAACAGTCACTGTTGTGGATGCAACTGCACCCGTTCTAAGTGTACCTACAAGCATCACCACAGAAGCAACTGGCTCTCAAACTTCGGTCACATTGGGTACAGCAACTGCCACAGATATATTCGGTGCAACAGTTACGAATGATGCACCTGCCACATTCCCCGTGGGAGTTACGACAGTTACATACACTGCAACTGATGGAAATGGACTAACCAGCACGGGAACGCAAACAGTTACCGTCACTGATACAATTGCGCCTACAATTACAGTGCCAGCCAATATTACCGTAGAAGCTACAGCAGCTTTAACAACAGTTAACCTTGGTGTTGCAAGCGCAGCAGACTTGGTGGATGGTGTTGTTAGCGTTGCCAACGATGCGCCAGTTTCATTCCTTGTAGGAACAACAACCGTTACCTACACAGCCACAGATACCGCAGGAAACATTGCGACTGCTACTCAAACCGTAACAGTCACTGATACTACGCCTCCAGTATTGTCGCTTATCGGAGCAACAGCTATCACTGTAGAAGCTGGAAGTGTTTATACAAATGCAGGCGCAACCGCCGTGGATTTGGTTGATGGGAATATTTCTAGTCTTATCTCTGTAACAGGAACGGTTGATACAAATATTTTGGGTAGCTACACTTTAGCGTATCAAGTCAGCGATGCTTCGGGTAATGCCGCCGTATCACTTTCTCGCACGATTACAGTTGTGGACACAACACCACCTGCAATTACTGCATCAGCCGCAGTGTCTGCAACATCAGGCGACAATCTTCCTATCGCTGTAAATATAGGAATAGCGATTGCAACGGACTTATTTACGGTCACAATCACCCATGACGCACCTGTGACTTTTCCCGTAGGGACAACGGTAGTGACATGGACTGCAACAGATGCCAATGGAAACGCTACCACAGCAACGCAATTGGTGACTGTAACCCTTGTGGACATAACACCGCCAACAGTCACAGCACCTGCAAACATCACACTTGAAGCTACGAATGCTTTAACCACGGTTAACCTTGGCATAGCCTCAGCCGCTGATATTGTAGATGGTACTTTGCCAGTTACAAGCAATGCGCCAACAGCTTTCCCAGTAGGTACAACCATTGTCATTTATTCAGCCACAGATGCGGCTGGAAACACGGGTACTGCCACGCAGTGACAATCACTGATACTACAGCACCAAGTCTTACACCACCTATTGATTTGGTGGTAGAGGCAACAAGCATAGTGTTTACGCCAGTATTCAATTTAGGTGTTGCGACCGTAATAGATTTGGTCGATACAGGTTTAATTGCTACACATAATGCACCAGCATTGTTCCCTTTCGGTACAACACCTGTAGTTTGGAGTGTTGCCGATTCAGCGGGGAACACAGCCACAGCAACGCAATTGGTAACCATTGTGGATACCACGCCCCCATCTATTACAGCACCCGCTGTAATTCAGGCAACATCCAATGATAATCAACCTGTACCCCTAGCACTGGGCACACCTGCGGCTACTGACTTGTTTGCAGTCACCATCACCAACGATGCGCCTGCGACTTACCCAGTCGGTACAACCACGGTGACTTGGACAGCGACAGATGCCAATGGTAATACTGCTACAGCAACTCAGTCGGTAACAGTAACCTTTGTGGACATCGCACCACCCGTGATTACACCGCCTGCCAACATCACCCTTGAAGCCACAGCAGCATTAACGACTGTAAACTTAGGCATTGCCACAGCAACGGATAATGTGGATGCCAGTGTAGTGATTACCAATGATGCACCAGCAACATTTTCTGTGGGTATAACCACGGTGACCTATTCGGCAACAGATGCAGCGGGTAACACTGCAAGTGCCACGCAAACTATAACTATCACAGATACAACACCACCGATTATCTCTGCACCTCTAGATGTGAACCTCACATCAACTGATGGTAACCCTGTGATTGATGTGATTGGTACAGCATCAGCAACCGATTTGGTTGATGGCACAGTGACGGTGACCAACGACGCACCCAATGCTTTCCCAGTCGGCATAACAACCGTGACATACACAGCAACCGATGCCGCTGGTAATAGTGCAACAGCTACTCAGGTGGTTACAGTAACCTATACGCCGCCACTTCCTCCAGTGTCACAAGCGGCAGCATCCATATCCGATGGCAGTTTTGGTGCCTTGTATCGCAGCCTTGTGCCAGCGGATGCCACGATTGCAGCTTATGATGATAAACGCTTCTCTATCATCACAGGTATCGTCAATGACTTGAATGGCAATGCGATTTCAGGGGTTAAAGCCATGATTCATAATCATCCTGAATATGGCTCCAGCCTTACGGATGCTACTGGCCGCTACTCCTTGCCCGTTGATGGTGGTGCATTGCTCACGGTGGATATGACCCATGCCAATTATTTGATGGTACAACGTCAGGTGAAAACGGAATGGAATCAGATCTATATCGCAGAAACCGTTGCTTTGATTGCTCAAGATACAAAAGCCACCGTGGTCACATTTAATGGTGACCCCTATACCAAAATTGTGCACAGCTCCACACCAGTCACTGATGTGGATGGGACAAGAGCCACGCATTTGGTCTTTTCAGGCGATACCACAGCAACAGTCAAACATGCCGATGGTTCTATAACTTCACTCAATGGTCCGATTACAGTACGAGCCACAGAATTTATTCGCCCAGATACCATGCCAGGTAATCTACCGCCCACCAGTGCGTTTACCTATTGTGCTGATATTCGGATAGATGGAACATTGCCGACAGATTCAGTACAGTTCTCAAAACCTGTCATTATGTATGTCGATAATTTCCTGAATTTCCCAGTTGGAGCGGTTGTGCCAGTTGGTTATTTTGACCGTGTCAAAGCGGTTTGGATGCCATCGGATAATGGGGTCGTGGTTCAGCTACTTGATGTTAATAATGATGCTGTAGTAGATGCAGTGGATAGCACGGGTGATGGCTTGCCCAATGATTTAAATGGGAATGGTTCATTTGCGGATGAAGTGGCTGGTATTGTTGGTAACCCTGTTTATTTGGTAGGGGCTAGGTATTGGCGGGCAAGTGTGAATCATTTCACACCATTTGACCTAAATTGGTCAAGGAGTAGAGGTGGAGGGAGAGAAGCTCCAAAACCAAAGAAAGCAACAAATACTAAGAAGCTAGCTACAACAGTTATCAAAGAAATAAAAGTTTGTCCTGGGTCAAAAGTAGACTGTGAGTCGGGTGTATTTACTGAAGATATATCAATTCCAGGTTCCGATATAGTAATTCATTATTCATCGGACAGAGTTCTAGGATACCCCCTCTGTCAGGATAGTTGCCGCCTTCTCAAAAAAGTCTCATAAGTCATGATGAGGCATTCAGGAGATAGTGAATGACGCGATATTCAGAAGAATTAAAAGATAAGTTGGTTGAAAAGATGCTGTCTTCGCCTGCTGTTTCTGTTGAAACTTTGGCGAAAGAAACGGGCATAGCTAGAAGCACGCTTTATAGATGGAAACAAGCTGGTGGTGCTCGTTCTAGTGCCACGAAGTGGCGCAGTGAGGATAAGTTTAATGCTTTGATTGAAACAGCCGCATTCAGTGCGGTTGAGCTTGGCGAATACTGCCGCAAGAAGGGTATTTATGTTGAGGATATTGAGGCTTGGAAGCAGGCAGCGATTCGTGGTAATCGTGAGCAAGGTGAACTTGATATAGCAGCCAAGAAAACCGCGACCCAAGCAAGTAAGGAGTTGGCGCGTTTGCGGCGTGATATTGAGCGCAAAGATAAGGCTTTGGCAGAGGCAGCTGCGCTGTTGATACTGTCAAAAAAAGCCAATGCCATCTGGGGGGATCCCGAGGCAGAATGATTGCCAAGGATGAACGTCAGGTGGCTGTCACACTACTTCATGAAGCTATAAGTGCAGGGGCGCGTATGCATAAATCTTGTCATATTCTGGGCATTTCTACGCATACATATTTGCGCTGGAAAAAGGTTGGAGGGCTTGAAGATAAGCGCTCGCAGGTTGTGCGTGTACCTAGCAATAAATTGAGTTTAGAGGAAAGAAAACAAGTGCTTACCATCTGTAACAGTGAACCATACCGCTCATTACCACCTTCACAAATTGTACCTATGCTCGCAGATGAAGGGCGGTATATTGCTTCAGAATCAAGCTTTTATCGTATTTTACGTGAAGCAAAGCAACTGCATCGGCGAGGCAAAGCTGCGGCACCTCGCAAGGTTATAAAACCTAAAGCTTTTAAGGCTACAGCAGCCAATCAAGTATGGAGTTGGGACATCACTTATTTGGCTGCCAGCATCAAGGGTAAGTTTTACCGTTTGTACTTGGCCATGGATATTTTTAGCCGCAAAATTGTAGGTTGGGAAGTGCATGAATCTGAAACTGCCGCTCACGCATCAGCATTGATTCAAAAGGCATGTTTGACTGAAAACACTGTGGAAAAAGAGCTTGTTTTACACTCAGATAACGGCTCACCAATGAAAGGTGCGACCATGTTGGCAACCTTACAACGCTTGGGTGTTGTACCATCGTTTAGTCGCCCATCAGTCAGCGATGATAACCCATATTCTGAATCTCTATTCAGGACGCTGAAATATACACCAGCTTACCCATCTCAACCCTTTGAATCATTGGCAAAAGCTAGAGCGTGGATACATACTTTTGTGACGTGGTACAACACTGAGCATAGGCATAGTTCGTTAAAGTTTGTAACACCTGTGCAGCGGCATAGTGGTGAGGATGAAAGCATTCTTAACCATCGAAAAAAGGTCTATGAAATGGCAAAAAAACAGCAGCCCAAACGCTGGTCAGGAAACACAAGAAACTGGGGTAGGTTAAACCACGTTTGGCTTAACCCTGAAAATGAAATTTGCGCAAAAAATGAGCCTTGTCTCAATGCTGCGTGACCAATGAAGGTGCAACTATGTTGACACACACCG